>CAMIWY010000280.1 GCA_946402595.1 uncultured Clostridia bacterium | reverse complement strand
TTCATCGATGACATACTCCTGGGCGGCAATACAGACTGGGTCACAGCTCTCCTTTTTGCCATGCTCGGTACGATGCTGTTCAAGGGAGCGCTCACATGGTACAGGGGCAGGCTGATGCACAGGCTCCAGAATAAAATGGCTATGCTGTCGGGCTACAGTCTGATCGAGCACATGCTGAGGCTGCCAGTATCTTTCTTCGACCAGAGATTCACAGGAGACCTTTCCAACAGAATTTCCAACAACGAGAATGTAACAACATTCCTCACAAGTGACCTCGCTGAAGTGGTACTCAACTGCATAGTTGCGCCGCTGTACCTGATCATACTTGTTCTGTACACTCCGCTTCTGACGCTTATCATCGTCCTGATCATGGCTGCCAACATGTATGCCATGAAGAAGAGCTCCGAGTACCTGTCGACAATGTCGATGAAAGCTCAGCAGGACCAGAGCAGGCTCATCGGCGTTCTCTTCGGCGGTCTCAGGATCACCAGCACGCTCAAAGCGTCAGGAACCGAGAATGAATTCGTCAGCAGGCTGCAGGGCAACTACGCAAAGAGCATCAATACAGAGCAGAACATGGGCATGCGTCAGGAGATGCTGAACGCCATCCCTGAAGTAACCACGAACATCATCAATGTCATCGTTCTGATAATAGGCGGCGTCATGGTTATCAGGGGCGACATGACAGCAGGTACCCTGATAGCTTATTCATCGCTTCAGACATCGTTCACACAGCCGGTCACTGCGGTTGCCGGATTCATCCAGAAGATAGAGACGACCAGAGCCGACATGGCCAGGGTCAATGACATAATGAAATATGAGGAGGACAGCAGGTATTCTGAAAAGGAATACGCTCCGATCCAGGAAAAACTCCAGGGAGAGGTCGAACTCGACAACATATCGTTCGGCTATGACATCCTCAAAGATCCTATAATCCAGGATTTCAGCTTCCACCTCGAGCCGGGCCAGTCTATAGCCTTCGTTGGAGCCTCGGGAAGCGGCAAGTCCACAGTGTCCAAGCTGTGCTCGGGACTGTATGTTCCGTGGGGCGGCGAGATCAGGATGGACGGCATGCCGGTATCTGACATCCCGCTTGAAGTGCTTTCCTCGAGCATATCCACGGTGAGCCAGAACATCACACTGTTTTCAGGCACCATCAGGGACAATCTGACAATGTGGGACAAGTACATCAGCAAGGAAGACATGGTCAGAGCAGCCAAGGATGCCTGCATACATGACTTCATCACGACCAAGCCGGGCGCCTACAGCTATGAGCTTGCCGAGGGAGGCAGCAACCTCTCCGGAGGACAGAGACAGAGGCTTGAGATAGCAAGAGCTCTCGTATGCAATCCGAGCATCCTGATCATGGATGAGGCGACCAGCGCTCTTGACCCTATAGTAGAAAAGCAGATACTCGATAACATCAAGAAGAGAGGCTGCACCTGCATCATAGTGGCGCACAGACTTCCAGCGATCAGAGACTGTGACGAGATCATCGTCATGGAGTACGGAAAAATAGTCCAGAGAGGCAGCCATGAAGAGCTTGCCGAAGTTCCGGGCCATTACCAGAGACTTATCAGCAACATGTAGGAGAGAATCACTTGGAACAGATCCATCTTAAAGGCGGCAAGGTCCATTATACAGAAGACAGCGGCACTGCTTACAGAATCACTGACGGGCAGGTGCTGGCTTTTCTGATGCCTGTAAGGGACGGCAGAAAAGGTCGCAGGATGCTGCTTGGCGAATTCGAGCCGGGCAAAGTCATCCCCGGATTCCACTACACGTCCGCTGCTCTCGGCGAATGGATTATGGGGATCGTCGCGGTGGATGAAGCTGATCTTACAGCTGCCGGCGGCGAAGTCAACGATTCGATCAGGACCAGATTTGCCGAAAGCATCGGAGTGACCCTGAATGAATTTGCGACGTACGAGGAACAGATCGTTGAAAAGTACGAGCTGATGAGCGTCAAGGAGCAGGGATACATATACGCTGCTCAGATGGATCAGGTCAATACCAGAGACCGGTCTCTCAGGCTCATATATGACCTGTTCAGGCCTAAGAGGAGACGCGGTGTCAGCGGCGTATTCACCGAGACCGGCAGCAATCTTTATGATGCAGCTGCATATGTCTGCCGCAGAGAGAAGATAGACATTGCTTCGCTTGACCGCATCCAGGAGACAAGCGGACGCAATTACAGCATATCCGATGTCGCAAGACTCTCGCACTTCGTAATAAGAGAGATCGTGCTTGAGCCCGGCTGGCATCACAGGGATACCGGTTCGGTGCTTGCTTTCAGAGAGGGCAAACACCCTGTGGCCTGCATCCCGCACAACACTCACAGTTATTACATATACGATCCGGCAGAAGGGACTACAGAGCCTCTGACGGATGAGATCGCAGAGACTATCGGTGCCAAGGCGTGGATGTTCTACCGTCCGTTCCCGGAAAAGGCACTCAACAAAAGAGACCTGTTCACGTTCGGCATACAGAAAGTAAGCAAGGCGGACATCGCAAGACTGCTGATAATGACGCTGATCGGAACACTCATCGGTCTGCTGCTGCCTTACCTGAATGAGCAGGCGTATGACAAGTTCATACCTATGGGCAACGCCTCGGGTCTGCTGCAGCTCGGCGCGGTCATTCTGGCATGTTCACTTGGCAACGTGTCATTCACTATCGTCAAGAACCTGGCGTCGTTCAGGTCGATGAACACGATGGAATACGCGGTGCAGTCTGCGACATTCGACAGGCTGTTCAATCTTCCGGAGAGCTTCTTCCGCAGGTACGATGCGGCTGACATCGGCCAGAGAGCCATGGGTATCACCACCATCTATACAGTGCTTGCCCAGAGCGCGGTGACTGCTGTTCTGTCTGCCGTGTTCAAGGTGTTGAATACGGTGGTAACAACAGCGGTT
>CAMIWY010000279.1 GCA_946402595.1 uncultured Clostridia bacterium | reverse complement strand
TCTACGACAGGATCTTCAATGCGCCTGAGAGCGTACAGATGGCACCTCAGACCACGCCGGTACTGAGACTTGATGACACCAAGGCTGCAAGAGAACCGCATCTGAGATACGAGTTCTAGGCACCGCGGCAGATCCACAATTCAGAAAGAAGGGGCGATATGATTTCATGTCGCCCCTTATCTGTTTGTATTTATCTGTGCCTGAACCTTTCGTAGGTTGAAGATATCTGAGATGAATGCTATAGTAGGCAGATAAGTTACCGCTCACGATAAAAACCACATCACATTCAATATGAAACTGACAGTAATCAAGACCGACTGCACCAATCCGTACGATAATCTCGCGGCTGAGGAGTATCTCACCTTCCATGCAGAAGAAGACGAGATGATACTTTTCCTGTGGCAGAACGCGCACACAGTCGTCATCGGGAAGAACCAGAACCCGTGGCGCGAGTGCAACGTTGAGCAGATCAAGGCCGACGGTGTATATCTCGCAAGACGTATGTCCGGCGGCGGTGCCGTCTACCACGACATGGGCAACCTGAATTTCACATTCATCGCCCGCGACGGTCTCTACGATATCAGCAGACAGACTGATGTCATTCTGCTCGCCTGCAGGCTGATGGGCATCAACGCTGAGAAGACAGGCCGCAACGACCTTACAGCCGACGGGAAGAAGTTCTCGGGCCACGCCTACTACTCTTCGCACGGGTTCAACTATCACCACGGAACGATCATGATGAATGTTTCCGGCGATGATCTGCCGAGATATCTCAATGTCTCCGAATCCAAGCTGCAATCCAAGGGCGTCGCATCAGTGAAGTCCCGCGTGACCAACCTGATGGATCAGATCCCTGAGGACCGCCTTAAGAAGATATGCGGTCCGGCGGGCAAAACGTCTGAGAAGACCCGTACGAAGAAGGCTGTCCGCGAAATGCAGGATGCACTCGTAAGGGCTGCTGAGAGGGAATACGGCTGCAGCGCCGTTCAGGCAGATCTGCCGGAGATCCCGCAGGAACTTAAGGATAAATACGCGTCCGAAGAGTGGCGTCTCGGCACCAGGATCCCGTTCAGCAAAGTGATAGAACACCGTTTTGACTGGGGCGGAGTCGAGATCCAGCTCGACATGCGCGGAGAGTACATAGACACATGCCGCCTGTACTCGGACTCTCTTGAGACCGACCTCTTCCCGCAGATAGAAGAGCTGCTTCCGGGCTGCAAGTACGATGCATCCGAAATACTCGGCCTGAGGCTCCCGCAGGGCGCATCCGCAGCCGGCTATGAGATTCTTGAACTCATTGCCTCTTCTGTGGAATGATGTCTGTCTGACCGGCAAAACATCCTCGGCGGGCTGCAGATAGTTTCTTTGTTAATACAATAACAAAATACGCCCTGTTCACTATTGACACGGGGCGTGTTTAATTGAGAAAATAGATACGTTAAGGGCAAGAGATTCATATATGATAGCAAAGGATCCTCATGCTCCGGTCTTGCAGGAGAATGGATCCGTATAACAGCTAATTTATCAAGAAAGGAAGAACTATAATGAGTGATTTCCAGTATGATCTCCTTATCATCGGAGCAGGTCCGGGAGGATATGAAGCAGCATTCTATGCACAGGAACTCGGTATGAAAGTTGCTGTCGCTGAGAAGGACAAAGTCGGCGGCACATGCCTGAACAGAGGCTGCATCCCTACCAAGGCTCTGATGCATTCATCCGATGTTTACCGCGACACAGCTCACGGTGCTGAGGTAGGTGTTGAGGTCAAAGGCCTCCATGCCAACCGCAAGAGAATCGGAGAGAGAAAAGATGAAGTACTCGATACCCTCAGAGGCGGTATCTCCGGACTTCTCAAGAAGAAAAAAATCGACGTTCTCGAAGGAACTGCTACGATCAGCGGAGAGAACACAGTCGTTATCACTAACTCTGTAGGCGGCACAGCTGTCGTCACGGCAGACAAGATCATGGTAGCCACAGGCTCAATGCCATTCATGCCGCCGATCCCTGGATCAGACCTTCCGGGAGTTATCGACAGCACAGAGCTCCTCGAAATGGGTGCAGCTGAGATCCCTGAATTCGTCATCATCGGCGGAGGCGTTATCGGAATCGAGTTCGCAACTATCTATGCTGACCTCGGCGATCACGTAACAGTCATCGAAGGAATGGACAGACTCCTCCCTGTTATCGACAAGGAAATCGGCCGCAGCATCAAGATGACTCTCGAGAAGAAGGGCGTTGATGTTCATGTCAGCTCACCGGTTCAGAAGATCGAGCAGAAGGGCGACAAGCTCGTCGTTACCCTCAGGAACAAGAAGGGTGAAGAGATCGATGTAGAGGCAGACAAGGTCCTGATGTGCGTAGGCAGACGTCCTAACACCAAGGGTGTCTTCAGCGATGAACTTCTTGCTCAGTATCCTGACCTCGAGGACGCAAAGGGATTCATTCATGTAGATGAAGAATATAAGACACCTGTACCGGGCGTATACGCTATAGGCGACTGCATCGGAGGCATCCAGCTCGCACACGTATCCGCAGCTGAAGGCCGCAATGCAGTAGCTCTGATGAACGGCAAGCCTGCAACCATCAACATGGGCACAGTTCCAAGCTGCATCTACACCGACCCTGAGATCGCTGTTGTCGGCATGACAGCAGACGAGGCCAAGGAAGCCGGCATCGACGTAGTATCCAAGAAGTATCCTATGTCAGCTAACGGCAAGACCATCATCGCTGGTCTCGACAGAGGATTCGTCAAACTCATCGCAAAGGCAGATGACCACACCCTCATTGGTGCACACCTCCTCTGCGGCAGAGCATCCGACCTCATCGGCGAGCTCTCAGTAGCAATCGGCCGCGGCATGACTCTCGAGGAAGTTGCCAACATCATCCATCCGCATCCATCCTTCGCAGAAGCGATCATGGA
>CAMIWY010000278.1 GCA_946402595.1 uncultured Clostridia bacterium | reverse complement strand
GAGCCTTGCTTCAACCATGTGATACGCCGCCAGGGTGTCACTGCAGGAGAATCTGATATCAGGCACTATTCCATGCTGCTCCAGATACCTTGAGCAGTCGGTATCGACTTCAGGATGCATCATAATAAAGGGTTCACGCGCCAGATCTTCCGGCGTGACGAACCCTTTTTGAGTGAGCGGATGATCCGAAGAAACAAGAGCGATAAAGGGATCTTCTGTAAGCGGAAGAAAGTCAAAGTCACCGTCTCTCTTACTGATAATGCAGAAATCAGCCTTTCGCTGTGCGACCTTGTCCGCCAGCTCCGAACTCATCCCTTCAATGATGCCGACATGAACGCCCGGATACTTCGAGCAGAAGTCTGAAATAAGCTGAGACAGAGGCCGGAAGAAAACAGGATACGGAGTGCCGACATATATCTCACCGGTCTCGATTCCAAGCAGAGAATCGGCTGTTTCACGCGCAAGAGCATAGTCATCAGCCAACCGGCGGAAGAGGGGCAACATATGCTCACATTCTCTGGTCGGACTGACGCCACCTCTTGATCGCAGCAAAAGCGTGAATCCAACCTCTGCCTCCAGTGAGGCCATCATCTTACTGATCCCAGAAGGGGTATATCCAAGTATTTCAGCTGCAGCCGAAATACTTCCAAGGTCTATAACATGCAGCAATACTCTGCACTTCTCAGTATCCATTTTGCGTCTCCCCGTTTAATGTGACAAAGTGTCAAAGAAAATATGATTTTATGTCGCTTTACTCAATGATATGAGAATGATAGTCTTGAGTCAAGAAAAGTGAGGAGGACTTATCAATGGTGAAAATCGCAGCAGCTCAGATGAGAGTGAGCGAAGATATGGAGACTAATTATAGAAGATCATTTGAGTTTATTAAAGAGGCTGCTGAGGCAGGATCTAAGATGGTTTGCTTTCCTGAAGGGCAGCTCACACACTATGTTCCGCAGTATAAAGGACTGAAGACCGAGGATATTGCGATTGAAATGGATCATCCTTTTATTCGGGGGTTCTGTGATTCGTGCAGAGAAAACAGGATCATTGCCAGCATAGCAGTGAATCTGAAAATCGAGGGCAATGTATATCCTTCCATGATTCTTATTTCTGAAGAGGGGGAGATACTCGGCATCACCAAAAAGAATCATATAGTCTATGCTCCGCATTTCTATGAAAAAGACTATTTCACTCCTGGGGACGAGGGCTTCCCGGTATTCGATACATCTATCGGCATGGTAGCACAGATAGTCTGCTTTGACAGGCACTTCCCTGAAAGTTTCCGCACATGCGCTCTGAAAGGCGCAGACTTCGTGGTTACTGGTGTCGCCAATGAAAAGATAGAGCCGTGTGAAGTGTTCAGATGGGAGATCCTTATACCGGCATTCCAGAACAGCATGAACTGCCTCATGGTCAACAGAGTCGGAGTTGAAGGGAACATGGAGTTCTGCGGCGAAAGCGTATTTGCAGCTCATGACGGGACTGTGGCAGCTCTTGCAGATGACAGAGAGTGCCTTCTGACGGCAGATCTTGACTTTGATGCTGCCAGGAAGCTGAGAGAGGAAAAGCAATACTTGTCACTCAGAAGACCGAAAGTATTTGAACTTGGCTAAGGAGGCTGAAATGAACGAATTCGATGAAAAATACAGAGCAAGATTCGAGAAACTGTCAACGACAAATGTATCCGACGCGTGTGATTTCTTCAACATTCACGGAGCGACATACGGGATCCGTCCGATGATCGAAAGGTGGGGAAGGATGGTCGGGAGAGCTGTCACTGTAAAGATGTGTGCAGCAGGAGAGACTAAGAACAAGCACCATCTCGGAATGAACGCAATCGTGGCAGCAGAGCCGGGCGATATCATTGTGATCGATAATGGTGGCAGGCTCGACACCTCATGCTGGGGAGGCATACTCGCCAACAGCGCCAAGATGAAGAAGGTCACAGGCACAGTCATCGACGGATGCTGCAGAGACCTTGATGATATCATAGATGCAGATTATCCGGTATTTGCAAGGGGCTGTGTCGTGGCAACGGCCAGAGGACGCATCATGGAACAGAGCACCAATGAAATGATCTCTTTCGGCGGAGTGCAGGTCAGACCCGGTGATGTCGTGATGTGCGACAGAAGCGGTGTAGTCACAGTGCCTTGGGTGCATGTTCATGAAGTTCTGGAAAAAGCAGAAGAACTATATGATAAGGAAGAAGCAATGCTGGCAGAGATACTCTCAAGTGGGGATCTGCTCGGTACAGACGACAAATTTGATTACGAGAAGATGCTGAAAAAATAAAGGAGGTATTGAAATGGCTAGCAAAGCTTTGATCGATGAGATCAAGAAGATGGACACAGCAAGTATGTCAGACGCGATGGATAAACTTGGGATCCCTTGCGGACTTCACGGAGTTCAGGCAGTTATTCCGGGTCACAAGATCTGCGGTGAGGCATTCACTGTCCACTATATTCCTTGCGGCGTAGAAAAGGGTAACGTCGGGGATTTCATCGATGATGTAGAGCCGGGACAGGTAGTTGTCATAGATAACGGCGGCAGAACAAACTGCACCGTCTGGGGTGACATCATGACATTCACTGCCAAGACAAAGGGTATCGAAGGGACACTGATCAACGGAGTATGCCGCGATGTCGATGGTATCAGAGCCATTGACTATCCGATTTACACCAAAGGTAAATATATGGTTACAGGCAAAGAGCGTGTGACTGTAGATGCGGTCAACATCCCTGTAAATGTGTCTGATGTTCAGGTGCGCCCTGGAGATATCATCCTCGGCGATGAGTCAGGAGCCATCTGCATTCCGAAAGAAAGAGCAGAGGAGATACTCGGAATCGCTAAGCACATCGAAGAGGTAGAACAGAAGATCATTGCTGAAGTAAAGTCCGGAAGCACTCTTAAGGAAGCAAGA
>CAMIWY010000277.1 GCA_946402595.1 uncultured Clostridia bacterium | reverse complement strand
CAGCTGTAAACGTACAGTCCATGGTATTCGGAAACAGCGGAAACAACTCCGGTACAGGTGTTGCGTTCACACGTAACCCGGCTAACGGCGAGAACAAGCTCTTCGGTGAGTTCCTCGTAAACGCTCAGGGTGAGGACGTAGTAGCAGGTATCAGAACACCGCAGCCTATCTCCGAGATGGCAGACGCTTTCCCTGAAGTATATGCACAGTTCGAGAAGATCGCTGATACTCTTGAGAACCACTACAAAGACATGCAGGACATGGAGTTCACAGTAGAAGACCGTAAGCTCTTCATGCTGCAGACACGTAATGGTAAGAGAACAGCAGCAGCTGCTGTAAAGGTAGCTGTAGACCTCGTTAAGGAAGGCCTTATCGACAAGGAAACTGCTGTAATGAGAGTTGAGCCTGATCAGATCAATCAGCTGCTCCACCCTGTATTCGATGCAGACGAGCTGAAGAAGGCTACACCTGTAGCTAAGGGACTTCCTGCATCACCTGGTGCTGCAACAGGACAGATCGTATTCTCCGCAGATGACGCTGCTGCATTCGCTGAAGAAGGCAAGAAGGTCATCCTCGTAAGAGAAGAGACAAGCCCTGAGGACCTCGCAGGTATGGTAGCTGCACAGGGTATCCTGACAGCCCGCGGCGGAATGACATCCCACGCTGCTGTAGTAGCAAGAGGAATGGGTAAGTGCTGCGTTGCAGGCTGCAAGGAAATCACTGTTGATGAAGCTAACAAGACTATGACAGTAGGCGGCAAGGCTTACCACGAAGGAGACAGTATCTCACTGAACGGTACTGACGGTAACGTTTATGTAGAGGCTATCAAGACTCTTGCTCCTGAGCTCTCCGGTGACTTCGGTCAGATCATGGAGTGGGCAGATGAAGCAAGAACACTCAAGGTAAGAACTAACGCTGACAACCCTAGAGACGCTAAGCAGGCTGTAGAGTTCGGCGCTGAGGGTATCGGACTCTGCAGAACAGAGCACATGTTCTTCGAGGATGAGAGAATCCCTAAGATCAGAAGAATGATCCTTGCTGACACAGTTGAAGAGAGAAGAGAAGCTCTCGACGGACTGCTGCCATATCAGAAGGAAGACTTCAAGGGTATCTACAAGGCAATGGGTGAGAGACCTGTTACAATCAGACTCCTTGACCCACCTCTGCACGAGTTCCTGCCTAAGACTGATGAGGACATCAAGCAGGTATCCGAGCAGTTCGGAATTCCTTATGAGAAGATCGTAAACAAGACTCTCGAGCTCCACGAGTTCAACCCGATGCTTGGTCACCGTGGCTGCAGACTTGCTGTCACATATCCTGAGATCGCTGAGATGCAGACAAAGGCTATCATCAGCGCTGCTCTCGAAGTAAGAGCTGAGGAAGGCCTTGATATCGTTCCTGAGATCATGGTACCGCTGGTAGGTCACGTTAACGAGCTCAAGTTCGTCAAGAAGACTATCGTTGAGGTAGCTGACAAGCTGATCGCTGAGTCCGGCCAGAACATGAAGTACATGGTAGGAACAATGATCGAGATCCCAAGAGCTGCACTTACAGCTGATGAGATCGCTGAGGAAGCTGAATTCTTCTCATTCGGTACTAACGACCTGACACAGATGGGATTCGGATTCTCCAGAGACGATACAGGCGCTATCATCAAGGAGTACGTTGCTCAGGGTATCCTCGAGAACGATCCGTTCCAGTCACTCGACCAGTCCGGTATCGGCAAGCTGGTTAAGATGGCTGTTGAAGGCGGAAAGAAGACAAGACCGAACATCAAGCTCGGTATCTGCGGAGAGCACGGCGGAGATCCTGCATCCGTACACTTCTGCCACAAGGCAGGACTCAACTATGTATCCTGCTCACCGTTCAGAGTTCCTATCGCTAGACTTGCTGCTGCACAGGCTGCAATCGAAGAGAAGAACGCATAGTTTACCGGTCAGTTGACTGATAAACCGTATATGTAACCGAAAGATCCGGTGCATCTGATGCGCCGGATCTTTTTTCGTGACTGCAGCAGCGCAGGATTCTGTATTGTACATTTCATGCATAGTTGTGATGTTTACTTAAATGGGAAATTAATATTGTGTACAAAAACAAAACATTTGAAATATTATTGTTAAAAAAACATAATTGATCTCGTTGATACCTTGATATTACTGGCAATTCTGTTATCATTTACATATTGAAAAACAAAAATAAACATAAGACTCATACATTGTACTGACGGTCGAACAATTCTATAATTCAATGTAAGGGCAATTATGGATATTTTTGGGATTTATTTGTAAGGAGGCATTTCTATGCAAGACTATCTGTTATCACATTTGTACTGGATCAGTCTGTTTGCTTCACTGGTTGCTCTTTTCTTCGCTTACGCTCAGGCCAGGAAGGTTCTGAACGCAGACGAGGGAACAGACAGGATGAAGCAGATCTCAAGATTTGTCCGTACAGGAGCAAGCGCATTCCTCAAGCGCCAGTACCGTACAGTCATCATTTTCTTCGCTGTCATGTTCCTGGTACTCTGCGGAATGGCTGCAGCTCATAAGCTGACCTGGTATGTACCTTTTGCCTTCATCACAGGCGGTTTCTTCTCAGGTCTCTCCGGTTATATCGGAATGAGCATTGCAACAAGAGCCAACGATCGTACAGCCTGCGCTGCACAGGAGAGCCTTAACAGAGGACTCCGTGTTGCTTTTTCTGCCGGCTCGGTAATGGGATTCACAGTAGTAGGTCTCGGCCTGCTCGACATCTCGCTCTGGTACGCACTGCTCGATCTCGTTTTCCACGAAACACTCGAGAACATCACAGCTGCAATGGTTACATTCGGAATGGGAGCTTCTTCAATGGCTCTGTTCGCCCGTGTAGGCGGCGGTATCTACACCAAGGCTGCTGACGTAGGCGCTGACCTTGTAGGTAAGGTTGAGGCAGGAATCC
>CAMIWY010000276.1 GCA_946402595.1 uncultured Clostridia bacterium | reverse complement strand
AGCAAGAGGATACTCAGCACGCACATATACGAAAGCATCTTCTGTTCCCATAGCGTATGCCGCGATCAGCATACCTTCGATCAGGCTGAACGGGTCAGACTCGATAACAGCTCTGTCCATGAATGCTCCCGGATCTCCTTCGTCTGCGTTGCAGATGAGGTGCTTGTGTTCGTTAGGCTGTTTGTGGCATGCATCCCATTTGAACCATGTCGGGAATCCTGCGCCGCCACGGCCTCTCAGCCCTGAGATCTTTACTTCTTCGATGACTTCTTCCGGAGTCATGCCTTCCTTCAGGATCTTTGTAAGAGCCTGGAATCCATCAGCTGCGATGTACTCGTCGATCGATGTCGGGTCGATCAGTCCGCAGTGACGGAGAGCAATACGTGTCTGCTCTTCCAGATATACCTTGTCCTCATCCTTTATCATGAGATCTTTGATGGAGTCAAGGTCATCATTCTTAACTGCCGCAACGATGTCAGCAGCCTGTTCTGGCTTTACATGAACCAGTCTTGCAGCAAGCTCTTCGTCCTTATATACATCTACGATCGGCTCAAGGAAACACATTCCGATACAGCCTGTGATGCCGAGCTCTGCAACTTTCTCTGCCTCAAGTTCTTTTTCGAGGCTGTCATATACTTTCGCGGCGCCTGCGGAAATACCGCAGCTGCCCTCTCCTACGATAAGCTTTATCATTGAGCAGCCTCCTTCTTTCTGTAATCATTGATGATCTTTACAGCTTTCTTGCCGTCCAGCTGACCATAGGTCTCGCCGTTGATCATCATAACCGGTGAAAGTGAACAGCATCCGAGACATGCTACATACTCAAGTGTGAACAGTCCGTCCTCTGTTGTTTCACCATTCTCAATGCCAAGCTCTCCTGAGAGTACGTCTCCGATAGCGTCAGCACCATTTACATGGCAGGCAGTACCTTTGCACAGCATGATCAGATATTTGCCGATCGGCTGAAGTCTGAACTGCGCATAGAATGTAGCTGTTCCCATGATCTTTGCCGGTGAAACGCCGGTGCGCTCTGAAATGTGGTAGATCGCATCCATAGGAAGATATCCGTAGATCTCCTGTGTTTTCTGCAGGATGGATATCATGCTGCCGTACTGATCCGCAAACTCGTCCAGGACTTCGTCCAGTGGCTTAAGGTCCAGTGCACTGTTTTCCATGAATTACCTCCTTCTTCAAAATACCTTTTTATTTTCATTTTAAGAATGAACTATTTTACGGCTTTACCGGAGCGCCCCAGGAAGGCCGCTCCGGCATGCCATGAAATCTGATTGATTTTTCTCCGTCAAAGCTTTACTTCTCTTCTTCAGTCAGCTCCTTAGGATCGAGGCTCGCCTTCTGATTGATGAGTCTTGCATATCTATCCATAGCGAGATCTTCGTTCTCCTTGAACAGTTCTTCTGCTCTTTCCGGGAATCTCATCTTGAGTGAGTTGTATCTTACCTCACCCATCAGGAAGTCTTGATAGCCATCTCCCTTAGGCGGCTTGCTGTCGATCGACAGAGGATTCTTTCCTTCTTTTACGAGATCAGGGTTGTATCTCAGAAGGTTCCAGTATCCGCAGTCAACAGCTTCCTTCATCTCTTCCATTCCCTTGTTCATGCCCTTCTTGATACCGTGGTTGATACATGGTGAGTAAGCGATGATGAGTGATGGACCGTCATATGCCTCAGCTTCTCTGATGGCTTTGATCGTCTGGTTATAGTCAGCGCCCATAGCGATCTTGCAGACATATACGTAGCCGTAAGCTATAGCTATCTGAGCCAGATCCTTCTTCCTGATCGGTTTACCTGCTGCCGCGAATTTTGCTACAGCGCCGAGAGGAGTTGCCTTGGAAGCCTGTCCTCCTGTGTTGGAGTAAACTTCTGTATCGAATACCATAATGTTGATATTCTCACCGGACGCAAGTACATGATCTACTCCGCCGTAACCAATATCGTATGCCCAGCCGTCTCCTCCGAACGCCCATACTGACGGCTTTCTAAGCATATCTTTATTGCTTACTACGAATTCAGCATCATCGTCGCCCTTGACGCCGTGCAGCTTTGCGCATGCTGTCTCAAGAGCAACCGCGGCTTTAGCTGCCGCTTCAGGTTCTTCCTTAACAGCGATCCAGTCTGTCGCAGGCTTTCCGATCTTATCTACCAGCCTGTTTACAGCATCTTCGACTTCCTTACGTCTTGCCTTGACGGCGATCGCCATTCCAAGTCCGAACTCTGCGTTATCCTCGAACAGTGAGTTCGACCATGCAGGTCCACGGCCTTTCTTGTTTACTGTATACGGTGTGCTAGGCGCGCTGTTTCCCCAGATCGATGAGCAGCCTGTAGCATTTGCAATGAACATTCTGTCACCGAAAAGCTGTGTGATCAGTTTGGCGTACGGAGTCTCACCGCATCCAGGGCATGCGCCCGAGAACTCAAGCAGCGGCTGTCTGAACTGTACACCCTTTACTGTGTCGTCGCCGAACGGAAGCTTCTTCTCTGTAACATGCTCGAACATGTAATCGAAATTCTTCTGTTCGATCTCAACGATCTCATCCTCGACAGGATGCATCTCAAGAGCTTTCTTCTTGGATGGACATACTTCTGCGCACTGTCCGCAGCCTGTGCAGTCGAGTGCTGAGATGCCGATCGCAAATTTCTTCTTTTCCACGCCCTTACCGATCATGTCTGCACAGTCACCTTCAAGGTGATTTGCTTCCGTTGCTGTAAGAGCAAACGGTCTTATTACGCCGTGCGGGCATACCATCGCGCAGCGGTTGCACTGGATACAGTTGTCTTTGTTCCATACAGGAACATCGGCAGCGATACCGCGCTTCTCATATGCTGCAGTTCCGGATGGCTGTGCGCCGTCGACAGTCTTGATATATGTCGATACAGGGATCTCGTCTCCGTGCATCGTTGACATAGGTACCATGATCTTT
>CAMIWY010000275.1 GCA_946402595.1 uncultured Clostridia bacterium | reverse complement strand
GCAGACAGAGTTCTGCCTGTAGATATCATGCGCGAACTCGAGAAGGAAGGCGTCATCGGCAAGCTTCACGAGAAATACTATGCAACCGTAGGTAACGGTACAGCTGTTGCAAGTGCCAAGAAGTACGGTGCAGAGATAGGAAAGAGACTGGTGGCTGACGGAGTAGATGCAGTTATACTCACCTCCACGTGAGGAACCTGCACTCGTTGCGGCGCAACGATGGTAAAAGAGCTCGAAAGAGCGGGACTCCCTGTAGTTCACGTATGTACAGTAACACCTATTTCACTGACAGTAGGCGCTAACAGGATCGTGCCTGCTATCGCTATCCCGCATCCTCTGGGCAACCCTGCTCTTGACAAGGATGAGGAGAAGAAGCTTCGCCGCAAACTCGTAGAGAAGGCTCTCAGAGCACTTCAGACCGAGGTCGACGGACAGAAGGTATTTGAAGACTAGTAAGATCATGACCTTGCCGTGCGGTTGGCTTATGCCTGCCGCATGGCTCACCGATCCTCAGAAGGAATGTACCTATGCCGGAAATAACAGTCTGGACCAAACAGAATGCAGCGGTCATTGACCAGCTTGAGACTGCCGGAAGATTTATAGCTGATGAACGGTATATACGCCGGGAACTTGAAGACACGACTGACATCATGCTGTTTATCTACCGCTGGCTCTCTGATCATATGCCTTCTGCGTCTGTAAGGCCTCCGAACGTTGTATTTCCGGTCTGGGTCTCCTTCGACAGGGAAGCAACCATGAGTCCTGAGAAAGGTTATGCCGTTCTCGAACTCAGAGTGGAGGAGGAGCTGGTGACTCCGGTCAACATTGAAAAGTGGACCCGCATCACCAACTACTCATACATTCCGCTGGATGAAAAGGATGAAGCTGATCATAACAGCCTTCTCAGGAACATGGGTATAAGCAATGCTCAGGCTGTGATGTCGGATTTCTATCCGGAAATAAAGAAAAAGATAATCGCAAGCTGGGACAGGCTGTTTGACGATTCTGTCAGAGCCGGAAACAGAAATGCATACGGACTTATGTGGGAGGTGAAAAAGGAATGGGTGAAAAATGCTGTAATGTGACACTCTACTCCCCACAGTCCAAGGCTGTGTGGCAGGAACTGCAGAACATAGGCTCGGCGTATTCGAGACGCGAATATGTGCAGAAAAAGTACGAAGAAAGCGCCCCCATATTCCTTACAGCCTATGATGCATATATCCGGGAAGCAGAGAAGATAGTGCCGAGGCCTGAGCCATGGGCATATCCGTACTGGGCATTCGGGTCACTCGATCAGGTCGATACATCGGGCGGCGGAAGAATCATGACCTTGTCCGTTCCGGTATCTGAGGCGGTCTTCTTCGATCAGTACGACTGGTATAAAGTTCTTCGTCTTTCGTACATCGGCAGTGATGAAAAGGATGAGGCAGAATTCAGGCGTGAACTCGAGAGGCGGGGAATCAAGGACCCGTCCGAGGCTGTGCTCAAACCATTTTACCCGGATATAAAAAGGAAGATAACGGACAGCTGGAAGAAGATCTTCCGGCATGACGCAGAAATAAGAAGGGCTCTCATGAACGGCACGGAACCTGAGATAGAAGGGGTAAGGGCTGTTCAGGCAGGACTCTGGTATATCAAAAAAGAATGGCTCATATGAGCCATTACTTACAAGTCAGCCGATAAGCCATTCTTCACGCAGCTCCCAGCAGAGTCCCACGATATGTGAAGGGTCCTGAGGCTTTACGGTGTAGATGCTCTCCCAGCTCTTAAGCACTTTCTGCTTAAGAAGAGGGTAGAAGTTGCCGGCGCTGCAGTTTATGAGTGATGCAGGATTGGAGATCCCGTATCTTGCGAGTTCGGCTTCGTGGGCGAGTTCATCTAACTCGTCAGCGGGATAGTAGATGTGATTTATCATGTGCTCCCACACTTCGTCATTGGCGAGAATATAGGAGCCTTCCGGAATGTCGAGCCTGAGAAATACATCGTCAGATGATTCGGGTATGGCATCTGTACCTTCGGGACTCAGCCAGACAGGGTAGAGAAGCCCTTCCGGAATGGAGATGCGGCTCCTGGCCATAGACGTAAGCATCCGGTACAGAGACGCATAGTGATCAGTAATAGTTGTGTATTTCTGACGGATGAAATCTTCGCGGACTGTGTACACACCCTTAGTTCGAAGATTTTCGAGGACCTGGGGATCCTGCCTGGTTACAAAAATCATATTCCTGCTACCTTTCTGCAAGCCTCAAGCATGCGTTCTGTCTGAGACTCAGGCGTGACACCGCGGTCATTGCCAAGCAGCTGTATCAGAAGGGCATAGAAGAATGCAATGGTCATGTCATTGACAAGAATGATGTCGCCCTGGGGTCTTTGTCCTTCGAGAATAGGAAGCAGCAGAAGAAGATTTCTGTCCTGAAGACTAGTCGTTCTGAACATGGCTTCGAGGAAGACATCAGAGGATGTATCTCTTTCAGGCGGGAACAGTTCCAGATACTCCCTGATGACATCCGGGAGATCCGCGCTGTGACGGCTGAAGAAAAGCGTATTGTATTCTTCCGGGTTATTGAATGCGTGATTGCAGAAAATCTCCCAGGAAAGCATGTAGATATCTGCATCGTAAGATTCATCGTTATCAGGATCGAGCTCTGAGCTGGATACGACCATGTCGTTTGTGTATTCCTGCAGAGCATGCACACATGCAAAGAGAACCAGCTCGTCTATGTCACGGAAATACCTGTAGATGAGGGCGCTGTTCATTCCGACCCGGCTGCCGAGCGAGCGTGCTGAAACAGACTGAATGCCGGTTTCTTGGATCATTTCCATGGCACTCCGGATCAAAGATATTTTGTTGTTTCTTATTGTCTCTGCAGACATGGAGGGTCTGCCCATATTTACGCACTCCTTTATTGCTGAATTGCCGAAAATAGGCGGTAAATAAG
>CAMIWY010000274.1 GCA_946402595.1 uncultured Clostridia bacterium | reverse complement strand
CCCTAAGGCAATCAACATCCCTGGATTCGAAAAGGCGATCACATTCACTGACCTGCTGACAGGAAGAAATAAGAAGAAATACGACAAGATCGTATTCCTCGGCGGCGGACTTTCGTCCTGCGAAGCTGCATACGATGCAGTCCTCGCCGGCAAGCACCCTGTAGTAGTTGAGTTCCAGGATGACCTGATCACTGCTCCTGGTACATGCCTTGCAAACTCCTCGTTCCTGAGAGAGGCTCTGCCGTTCAAGAACGTTCCTGTACATCTGCGCAGCACAGTTACTGAGATCGGTGACGGATACTGCATGATCAAGAACGTTGAGACAGGCGAAGTCTGGAAGGAAGAGTGCGACTGCGTAGTCAACGGACTCGGATTCGTACCTAATGACCAGTTCGCTTCGATCAAGAACAAGCATCTCCACAGATGCGGCACCTGCGTAAAGTGGGGCGCACTCAGAGAGGTTATCTGGGGAGCATGGGATGTTGCAATGAAGATCTAGTTATTAATACAGCATCTTAAATACAGACCGCCGGGTATATCCCGGCGGTTTTGTGATACAATTGTCGTAACGAACTGAGACCACGTTGCAGCTTGAAGTTAAAGAGAGGTGCTCTATGGGACACGGATTCACGATAAAATGCATTGAAGACGAACGGGCTTACCATAACACTGCGGTGCTCATCTATCTCAAGGCGTTCAGAGATGTTATGGGGGAAACGGACATAAGGATAGGAAATTCCCTCAACCAGGGTTATTTTACATATGCACACACAGACCGTCCTCTTACATCCACGGATGTCCATAAGATATGGAACCGCATGGAGGCTATAGTCGAGCAGGATATTGAGATTGTTATAGAACACGACACTGCGGCACATGCGGCGGAAAGGTGGCGTGCGGTCGGATGCAAGGAGAAGGCGGAGCTGCTTGAGGGCAGGGATCCTGAAGAGATCGTTGAGATAGCAAACATCGACGGATACAGGAACTGCATGTACAGCAGAGTTCTCCCTTCAACGGGATATGTGGATGTGTTTGAACTGAGAGCATACAGGAACGGTCTGCTGCTGCGCCTTCCTAATGCACTGAGTCCTGACGAGGTTCCGCAGTACAGGGATGACGATAAGCTCTATGATGCTTTTGCCGAGAGCAAGAGAATGAGAAAGCACACAGGCATTGATTATCTTGCTGACCTGAACAAACAGATCCGTGAGGGAAATTCTGATGAGGTCATCCGCGCAAGTGAGTGGCTGCAGCGCAGGCAGATAGAATACTATGCCGACATGATCGTAAGGCAGGAAAAGAAGATAGTTCTTATCGCCGGTCCTTCATCGAGTGGCAAGACGACGACGGCCAAAAGGCTGTGCGAAGCAATTGCGGAGAGAAAGAGCGAACCGCTGTATCTCGGGACTGATGACTATTTTGTGGAGAGAGACCAGACTCCGATAGGCGAGGACGGCAAGCCTGATTTTGAAGGCCTTGGTGCGCTGGATCTTGACCTGTTCAACAGCCAGATGGGCAACCTGATACACGGTCAGGAGGTAGATCTGCCTGAGTTCGATTTCATCAACGGCACCAAGGTGTTCGGAAAGCGGATAACAAGACTGAAAAAAGGGCAGGTACTTGTGATCGAAGGAATACACAGCCTGAACGACCTGCTGACTGAATCCATCGAAAGGAAGGACAAATTCAAGCTGTATATCAGCCCGCTGACACAGATGGGCATCGACAGACACAACAGGATTTCCACTGCAGATGCAAGACTTCTCAGGAGAATGGTCAGAGACAACAGGGACAGGGGCTATAATGCAGAGGCTACACTCGAGCAATGGCCTAAGGTAAGAGCCGGGGAGAGCATCAACGTATTCCCGTACAGCTCATCTGCTGATGTTGTGTTCAATTCGAGCACTGTCTACGAGACGAACCTTCTGAGGACATATGCAGAGCCTCTTCTCAAGGAAATAAAAGCGGACAGTCCGCAGTACGGTGAGGCGCAGAGGATACTTAACTTCATGAAGTACTTTGATCCTATTGAGTCTTCAGAAGCAGTTCCTGACTACTCGATCCTCAGAGAGTTTATCGGGAAAAGGGAGTAGTGCAGTGCCGGATACTGCTGCCGGATAATCCCGGCAATATGCATAAAAGGATTCAAAAAATAGTAAATAATAAAACCGGTTACACAATATAGTGTTAAAATATTGGATGTAATCGGTTTTTGTGTTGCATTTTTATACACGTATCTGTATAATTACAAACTAAGTTATGCAAAATGATGCGTAACTCAGAGGGACATACAGAGAACGTTAACTGAAAGGTATAGTAATTATGAAAAATGTATTTACTGATGAACGTGAAATCAAGGCACCTAAACTGTATCACGCATTGATCTCCTTTATAGGACTTATTGCCGTGATGTCTGTGGGCATCATCATATTCGAAGTCGATCCTCACATCCCTATGTTTGTGGGAGTCATCATTTCGGCAATCGTAGCGATGGTCCTTGGCTATAAATGGTCGGACATCGAGAAGATGATGATTGACGGCATAGGCAAGGCCATGCAGTCGATACTTATCCTTGCGATAGTCGGCATGATGGTCGGAACCTGGCTGCTGTCGGGAACTATCCCGACGATGATCTATTACGGACTCAAGCTGCTGTCACCTAAGGTCTTCCTGGTCGCTGCAGTTCTTATCTGTTCTGTAACATCGCTGGCGACCGGCACATCGTGGGGTACGATGGGAACCATGGGCCTGGCGCTGATAGGCATTGGTTCAGGTCTCGGGATGCCGATAGGACCTACAGCGGGTGCGGTGATCTGCGGCGCTTATTTCGGAGATAAGCTCTCGCCTCTGTCGGATACTACCAACCTGGCACCGGCCATGGCGGGAACTGACGTATTCACTCACGTTAAGTACATGCTGAAGTCCACTATCGTCGCATATG
>CAMIWY010000273.1 GCA_946402595.1 uncultured Clostridia bacterium | reverse complement strand
CAGATGAAAAGAAGGAAACTGCAGAAGATGAGGGTGACGGCTACACAAGAACGTATAGTGCTCCGGATACTATTGTGATCAAGGGTTCAGAGGACGCCGTCGCGGGTATCACTTCGGTATCCACTAAGCTGATCGACATAGACAACATGTATGAAGATCAGGAAGTGGAACTGGAATACGATCTGCCTGAAGGAGTGCAAATCGCTTATGAATCCGAAGGCCTCGTGATGAAGGTGAAAGTAGCCAGAACCGAATCAGAGACGGATGACTGACGGCACCGTCAGACATAAAAGCAGGACAGGATAAACAGGACATAACAGAAGACGCCGGCATCGTGATGATGCGCGGCGTCTTTTGAGTTGATATTACTGTCAGCATGCAGGCTTATGCCTTAACGGATCCTGATCTGGCTAGTCCCACAGATTCACCGGATAGAAACCTTCCGCCTTGAGTGATGCGAATTTTGCAACTACCTCAGGCTTGTCTTCCTTGTATGTAACACCGAACCACTTGTCGGAGGAGGTCAGCACTTCATAAGTCGCTGTTCCTTCTGCGATCTGCCTGTTGATCGGAGTCTGGATGTAGTACTCGCCCTTCATCGGATTGACCTTCATGATCGTCTCAAGAGCCTCTGCGAAGCCGGTTCTGAGAACCTCCATGTATTCTGCAGAGAATCCCCACAGGTTCATAGATACCGGTGAGTCGCTCGGGATCACTTCCTTGGTGCCGTCCTCGTGAGTGTCGGTCACTTTGCCTGCGAGAGGGTTAGGTGTTCCGTCCTCATTCAGCTCAGGCTCCTTTGCGACCTTGAGGTGCTCAACTATATCTGTGAGCTTTCCGTCCGATGCCCTGCATATTCCGCGGGAAACTGTTCCGTTCTCGGACAGTGTGTTCTCGATCTCAAATCCTACCATGCAGTTGTGAGATGCATCAGCTTTGGTTGTAAGGAAGTCGTAGATCTTGACGAATCCTTCCTTGCCGTAATAGTCGTCAGCGTTGATGACGGCAAAAGGTGCGTCGATTATGTCTCTTGCGGAAAGAACAGCCTGACCTGTGCCCCATGGCTTGGTCCTGCCTTCAGGAAGGGTAAAGCCCTCAGGAAGGTCGGTTCCCTCCTGGAAAGCGTAGTATGTTTCATACTTCCTGCCTGCGCCGTTCTCGATGTGCTCTTTGAAGACTTCCTCAAAATCATGCTTGATGATGAAGCATACTCTTCTGAAGCCTGCCTCCCATGCATCGTAGAGACTGAAGTCCATGATGATGTCGCCCTGCTCGGTGATCTTGTCGAGCTGCTTGTTTCCGCCGTATCTGCTGCCCATTCCTGCAGCCATGATTACCAGAATCGGTTCCATGTTCAAATGTTCCTCCGTGTATAGTTTATACTGATCGTTTCAATATGGCCGTGCTGCTTAGCCAAGCTGTGCACTGAGCCTCTCGCGGACCTTGTCCTCGCCCATGATCTGCTGTATCGCCCATACATCCGGTGAAGTCGCTCTTCCCATAAGCGCGATACGGATCACAGTGCTGACGTGTCCGACGTGTCCCTTATACTCTTCAGGATATCCGAGGTCGACGGCGATCTGTCTGATCTTGCCGAACCATGTCTCGTTATCGTCACTGTGGTCGTAGGAATCGAGGTAAGCCCTGAGGATGGTCTCCGCATCAGCAGCTGCCTCTGCAGGGTATTCGTCCTCGATCCTGAAGGACTCGTCGAAGAAATATCCGATATATTCCATTATCTGCTTTGCATATACAAGATCTGCTCTCGGACGTGCATCATGTCTTCCGAGGTCGAGGATCGCTGCAAGGTGATCCATGTCGCGGAATACATAGCTGTACTCAGGTGCGAACTCATCGGACCATGACCTGAGCCACTCTGCGAGCTCATGTGCATCTATCCTGAGAAGAGTGCTCTTGCTGACATCGTTCAGCTTGTCGAGATCGAAGAGAGCTCCGCTGCTGGACATCTTCTCTGTCGTGAATGCAAAATCATCGGATGATGCGTCAGGATTCTCTGCTCTCCACTCCTCATAGTTGGAGTTGAGGATGGTCAGGAGATATTCCCTGACAGCTGCAGGATGGTAGCCCTGGCTCCTGTAGTAGTCGAGTGAGAGTTCAGGGTCCTTTCTCTTGGACAGCTTGCGCTTGTTGCCGTCTTCACCGATCTTCATCAGCTGTGCTGTGTGGCAGTATACAGGCAGCTCCCAGCCGAGGTCCTCGAAGAGCTCAACGTGGATCGGAAGGGAAGGAAGCCATTCCTCGCCTCTGACGACGTGAGTGGTTCTCATGAGGTGGTCATCGACTACGTGTGCAAAATGATATGTAGGGATGCCCGACTGCTTGATGATGACGATGTCGAGGAAGTTGTCAGGTACTGACAGTTCTCCTCTGATCGCGTCAACGACAGTATGTCTTGCGGTCTCCTCTGCGCTCGCATTAGGAACGCCTTTCGACTTAAGCCTGATGACGAACGGGTCGCCGGCCTTGATGCGCTGCTCGATTTCAGCAGCTACAGCCTCGTCTTTATCCCAGTCTCTGTACTTCGACCATCCGGCATAGATGCCCGGCGACAGCTTTGCAGCTTCCTGCTTTTCCCTGATCTCTGTGATCTCATCCTCTGAGAGGAAGCAAGGATAGGCATCGCCCTGTTCCAGCATCTTCTTCGCGAATGTGCGGTAGATCTCGCCGCGGTGGCTCTGTGTGTAGTCGCCGTAGGACCCGATGTCTCCGCTCTGGGTGACGCCCTCGTCGAACCTGATGTCGAAGAATGCGAGTGATGTGATTATGGTCTCGACTGCGTTCTCTACGAATCTCTTGTCGTCGGTGTCCTCGATCCTGAGGAAGAAAGTGCCGCCGCTCTGGTGGGCGAGCCTCTCATCGACGAATGCTCCGTAGAGGTTTCCGAGATGTATGAAACCTGTCGGGCTCGGGCCGAGTCTTGTGACCATGGCG
>CAMIWY010000272.1 GCA_946402595.1 uncultured Clostridia bacterium | reverse complement strand
ATCGGCAAGGGCCAGTACGGAGCAGACATAGCAGCTCTGAGACCTGGATACCTGATCTCGTTCTGGGTGCTTGTAGGTGTCGGCGTCCTCGGACTTCCGCAGACTGCAGTAAGAAGCATGGGATTCAAGGATACTGAGTCCCTTCACAAGGCTATGATCTGGGGAACAGTCGTAGTCGGCATCCTGATGATCGGAATGCATTTTGCCGGAACTCTTGCACTGCCTCTGGCAGGTCAGGAGCAGATCGAGAATACTGACTCCCTCATCCCGTACGTAGTCAACAAGTACATGCCTGTATGGGCTGCAGGCCTCTTCCTTGCAGCACCGCTTGCAGCTGTAATGTCGACAGTGGACTCACTTCTGATCCTGGCATCAGCTACGATTCTGAAGAATCTGTATGTTACATACATTGCGAAGAGCGATGTAAGGGATGCTGTCAGAGCTGACCAGAATGTGGATGCAGAAGTAAGTGAGAGCACTGAGAAGAAGATGAAATACGGTAGCTTTGCACTTACTATCGTGCTCGGACTCATCGTATTCCTGCTGGCAATGAACCCGCCTTCGATCCTCGTATGGATCAACCTGTTCGCAATGGGCGGACTCGAGGCTACATTCTTCTGGCCGCTGATCGGCGGACTGTACTGGAAGAAGGGATGCTCTGCATCATGCATCGCATCTATTATCTGCGGTGTCGGAACATTCGTATTCTTCAACCTGACCAAGATCGCTCCGTTCGGTATCCATGAGATCGTACTCGGACTGCTGGCAGGCGGAATCGCATATTTCGTTGCCGGAATGATCGCAAACAGGGAGCCTGACCAGGACGTGCTTGACAAGTGCTTCTAGTCAATCAATGAATCACAGACGGCCTGTATCTGAATAAGATAGGGCCGTCTTTTTCCTAAAAATGTGGAGTTGAATATGCGAAAAGAAGAATTTGATCCTGAAGTATATGAGTTCTATAAAGCATCACTGGAGGGAAACGGGTTCAGAGCGAACCTGGACAACCTGGATATAGAGATGCTGAGAGAGATCGAGATAAAAAGCCATGCCTGGCATCTTGACCCGTATGAGGTATATGAAAAGAAGGACATCACAGTCAGCAGGAAAGATGCAGAGGACCTGTGGTTAAGGGCGTATGTGCCTGAAGATGTCAGAGAAGATCGCGGAAAACTGCCGGTGATCCTGTATTTCCACGGCGGCGGTTTCATCATGGGAAGTATCGAAGACCATGATCCTCTGTGCGGCAGGCTGGCAGATGAGTGCAGGGCGATAGTCATATCAGCTGAGTACCGGCTGGCACCGGAGCATCCATTTCCTGCATGTATAGAAGATGCGGTTTTCACGGCAGAATGGGCACGTGAGCATGCGCATGAATTCGGAGGAGATCCGGAGCGGATACTTGCCGGAGGGGACAGCTCGGGCGCAAACATAAGCGCAGCGCTCGCTTTGCTCGGAAGAGACGGCAAAGCTCCTGCGATCTCAGGCCTCATACTGTTCTACGGAACATACGGCTGCATCGGATTCAGCGAGTCTGAATCTGCCAGGCTGTACGGACAGGGCGACTATGTACTTCCTGTAAATACGATAGAAAAGATGATGGAGCTGTATATACCTGAAGGCACTGATCCGGATGATTACAGACTCAACCCGGGCAGGACGGAGGATCTCTGCAACATGCCGCCTGCAGTGCTCATAAGCGGCGGACTTGATCCCCTCCGGGATGATGGCGAAGAATTCGCGAAAAGGCTGGAAAATGCAGGGAATAAAGTCTGGTCGATACGGGCAGAGGGAATGATGCACGGCTTCATGCTCTACTGGCAGAGATTCAGCCGTGCGAAGGAGCTCCTGGAAAGAACCGGTGAGATAGTCAGAACCTGGTCTGAATAATGAACGCAGCTGATGACTAAAGCGGAAAAGCCGCTGCTTCGCTGTACAGCTGCTGCATTATTTTTACAAAATCAACGATGCTCTCACGGGCATCGTTTTTGTGTGTGCACAGAACACATGAAAAGCTCTCCGGACAGTCGAACGGGATCCACGCGAACTGTCCGCTGTGGTCATTCAGAAAGCCGGGAGCCAGGCAGACACCTTTGCCGGCGGCAACATTGGTGAGAGTGGTGTCATGGTCCGGACTGTTGAAATAATCTATCCTGCCTGTCCTGATAAGCCTCTGCTGGACTGACCTGAGAGCAGGCGGAGATCCGCCGCCGACCATAAGGGTGCGGCCGTACAGGTCCTCCTCAGTGAGAAGATCCTTTTCAGCCAGCGGATCATTCCTGCGTGCAATCAGATATATGCGGCTTTCGAACAGTTTGTGCACGTTGATCGACGGGATCTGGCGCGTCTGTTCAGCAAGCGCGAACAGTATGTCTGAGTCGCTTTTCAGAAATGATTCCAGACTCCCGTTATACATAAACTGCGGTTCGATCTGTATGTCCGGGTGGGATTCCGCCATCATCCGCATGGCCTCCGGAAGAAAATATACTGCAGACCTTACCATCATGCATATGGAAATGCTGTCTTTATACTTTGCGCTGAAATTCTGGCCCTGCTCGATGGCCCGCTTGAGCTGCTCGCGTATACCTGTAAGTGTCTGGACAAACTGCTCCCCGGCAGGAGTGAGGGCAGCGCCCTTGCCGCTTCTTTCAAAAATCTCAAATCCGATCTCTTCTTCAAGAAGCCTTATCTGATAAGAGAATGTCGGCTGGCTGACGAACATGTTCTCAGCGGCGCGTCCGAAATTCAGCGTATGGGCAAGTTCTATACAATAATCGATCTGCTTGGTATTCATTTAAAAACTCCGTATTTAGTCTGTGTCAAAAAGGACCGTCCCTTATGACACACTTGTGACACAAGCCTCGTTACAAGCGATTTAATAATTAAATTGATTATATAGTAATTGGATTGGATATTTCAATTACTGAATGAGATAATAGCACCATCAAAGAGT
>CAMIWY010000271.1 GCA_946402595.1 uncultured Clostridia bacterium | reverse complement strand
AAGCCTGATGTCTTTTGCGATATGCTTCTTCGGTGCAGGTCTTATAGCAAGCCTGATCAAGAACCCCGGAGCCGAGGCATCCATAAGAGCGATCTCGATCGCACTGTTATTCACGCCTGTTGCAGCTTCACTCAGGGGATATTTCCAGGGTCAGCAGAACATGACACCAACAGCGGTGTCGCAGGTCTTCGAACAGATAATCAGAGTATGTGTAGGGCTTGCCCTTGCGTACATGTTCTTCAGAACGAGCCTTGAGAATGCAGCAGCGGGGGCGACATTCGGCGCATCTGCTGGAATGATCGCTGCCATGATCGTCCTGCTTATCATATATGTGAGAAACAGACCGCAGAGAGAGAAGAGACTCAGAGAGTCTGTCATTCGTGATGAGACGGGAAAAGAGAGACTGAGAGAGCTTGTGGACATAGTCATACCTATTACCATAGGATCGTCCATAATGCCTCTTATGATGATCATTGATGCTGCGGTAGTTATGCGCAGACTTCAGGCCACCGGCTGGACCCTCGCAATGTCCAAAACGCTGTACGGCCTCATAAGCGGATACTGTGATCCGCTTGTCAATCTGCCGGTCGTATTCATAGATGCGATAACCATAAGCCTTATCCCGGCTGTTACTACTGCGTTTACACTCAGTCATAAGGCTGAACTTGACGGCAATATCAAGACAGGCCTCAAGACCATGATGATCATTGCGTATCCATGCGCGATTGGTCTCATAGTACTTGCCGGTCCGATACTCCATCTGCTGTATCCTACCAAGCCTGATGAGGCTGATCTTGCCGTACGGACACTTCAGGTACTCGCGGTAAGTATCATCACACTTGCGATAATGCGTACTCTGTCGAGCAGTCTGCAGGGAATAGGCAAAATGACTTTGCCTGTGGTGAATCTGTTCATCGGAGCAGTAGTCAAGATCATCGTTACATATATACTTGTAGGTATACCGGAGCTTAACATCAACGGTGCAGCTATCGGCTCAGTGCTCGCATATCTGACGGCGGGGCTTCTCAACTACAGGGGGCTCAGAAAATATGCGGATGTCGAACTCGATCTGAAGAGCATTTTCGTAAAACCGCTGTATGCATCTGTCATAATGGGTGTATCGGCAGTTGTAGCGTACAGGCTGGTATTCATGATCCATCCGGGCAATCTTACTGCTACAGGAATTGCGATCATGATCGCGGTCATAGTTTATTTCGTGATGGTATTCCTTACAGGTGCGGTCACCGAAGAGGAACTCGCGCTTATTCCGAAGGGCAAAATGATCTACAACATCGCTGTCAGGCTTCATCTTGCGAAGTGAAAACAGCTGTCCGGGCGGGCCCGTTCCGCAGGCCGAAATGACGCCCTGAAAGACAGGCAGAAAGTGCATGAAATCCAGTAAAACAGGGCTGATTCTTATTGACAGAGGCAAATAATGTACTTTATAATTTCTGTAGATTTGGTTATCGGATTTGAAGGAGGAACGACGTTATGAATAAGGCTGAATTAGTAGCAAAAGTTGCAGATAAGACAGGTTTCAAGAAGAAAGACGCAGAGCTGGCACTCGATGCAGTTCTGGAGACAATTGAGAAGGCTCTCGTTGACGGCGACAGTGTAAGACTGATCGGATTCGGTACTTTTGAAACCAGAAGCAGAAAAGCAAGAACAGGCAGAAACCCTCAGAAACCGGATGCAGTTATCGAGATCCCGGCTTCCAAGGCTCCTGTCTTCAAGGCTGGCAAGTCCCTCAAGGACGCTGTTAACAAGTAATACTAACCAGCTTTTGAATCGCGGGCAGCTTCAGAGCTGTCCGCGTTTTTTAGTGACGGAGGCATATTTCAGATAACACATGAGACTGGACAAGTATTTAAAGAACTCAAGAATAATAAAAAGGCGTACTGTTGCCAAGGACGCATGTGAGCAGGGAAGAGTCGAGGTGAACGGTAAGGTAGCCAAGCCCGGGCTTGAACTCAGGACAGGCGACGTCATCCAGATAACCTTCGGAAACAACGTCCTGAAGGTCAGAGTCGTGTCCATGCCGGAGACCGTCCGCAAGGACGATGCTCAGGACATGTACGAAGTGATCGACTGAGATATACATTATGTATGTTCGCGGGCTGACCGCACAATAAATTGTAATAGAAGCATATAGTCGTACAGTTTCGCATCCGCGAAATAACCGCCTGCAGCTGCCACTGACAGGACATTCAGCGCTTTGCCTATGACATTGGGCAGAAGCCGGACCGCTTTCCGGCGGTTTCCTGCGGAAAGTATTGCATCTTATCCTTCCTTATATATGTGAATATATAATCACCATATTATCCACAGAAGTAAGAAAGGAGGATATCATGAAAAACTACAATCCGGTAATGGGCGCGAACGACATACCTGAGTACATATCTGTGATCAGCTCATCGCAGTGTGCCAGGATCAGGATCGATGACATCGAGGTCATCGAACAGGAAGGACGCAAGCTGCACGTCATAACCCCCGAAAGGGAATACAGTTTCTATGAGAACATGAAAGAGATCATTCCGGTGCTTGCATGCCGCGCATTCTACAGACCGATACGCGGACTCATAATCAACTTCGACCACGTGAAGGAGATAACCGGCAACATGGTCAGCTTTCACTCCGGGCAGTGCGTCACTATGGGCAAGAACAGCATAACGAGAACCAGGACGGCATATAAGAAATACCTCCTTAGATACCCTCCGTACAGCCTGTGGGAGGGCAGTGAATATGCTCCGATGACAGCTGCCGAAAGGAACCGTTCAGGGCTCAGCTGAAAGGGTTGAAACAGCACAAAAAACCACCCGCAAATATGTGAAAATTAATAACAAAAAAATCCCAAAAAGTTGTTGACACTTATCGGCAATCTGAGTATACTAAACAAGTCGCCGCGAGAAAGCAATTCAGAGCGACGGCGGAACCTTGAAAACTTCATAGTGCAGAACAGGTCTTAAATGAAG
>CAMIWY010000270.1 GCA_946402595.1 uncultured Clostridia bacterium | reverse complement strand
ATACTTCCAGGATGAGAATGGCAATTTCATTTATGATTTCCTCCAGACAGACAAGACCGGGCAGGCTGTTTACGATGCGATCCAGAAGAGCGCTGACAACGCACGTGCCGAAGGGGCGGATTACGTTATTCTGCTCGGACATCTCGGATATTATGCGGCAGATAAACCATGGGATTATGCTTCTGTAGCAGCGAACACCAGCGGCATAGATGCCATTCTTGACGGGCACAGTCATGATTCTGATCAGGTAACGGTGAAAAACAAGGATGGAGCAGATATACCGCGTTCTGCCTGCGGTACTAAGATGGAGAGCATCGGCTGGCTGCGCATCAGCGGTGAGGACGGGGCTGTCACCACAGGATTATATAAATGGAGCAACGATGTCAGCGCGACTGAGCTTCTCGGCCTTGACAATGATATGAGCAAGGCGGTAGCTGCTTCAATGAAAGACGCGGAAAAGAAGCTGGCAAAGGTTATAGGCAAAACAACCGTTGATCTCACGATATATGATCCGCAGTCTGTGACTGATGAGGGAGAGCCGGTGCGCATAGTGCGAACGGCGGAGACCAATCTCGGAGACCTTGTGACGGATGCATTCCGTGAAATGACGGGCGCTGATGTCGCGATGGCCGGCGGAGGTACTATCAGAGAATCTATTCCGGCAGGTGATATAACCAAAGGACATGTACTAAGCGTTATGCCGTTCAATGAGGACCTGTGCGTCACCGAAGTGACCGGGCAGCAGATACTGGATGCTCTGGAGTGGTCAGTTCATAAAATGCCGGATGAATACGGCGGTTTCATGCAGGTGTCCGGTATGTCATATGAGATAGACATGAGCGTTCCAAGTTCGTGCACTGCTGATTCGAACGGCCTGTTCACCGGAGTCGATGGCGAACGCCGTGTGAAGAATGTAATGGTCGGGGATACACCGATAGATCCGGCCGGGACATATACTCTTGCATCCGATAAATACCATGTCGAGGAGCAGGGCGACGGATTTACAATGTTCAGCGAAGAGAATGTCTTAAGAACGGTAATGCTGGATAACGAGGCCGTGATGAAATACATCGAAGAGACCCTGGGCGGCGTTGTCGGAGAACAATATGCGGATCCGTATGGAGAAGGAAGGATAACTGCGGCAGAATAACTGCTTTTCAGGTGAATAATGGTGTCAAAGAAATTGTTTGACATAAAGAACACATGCTGTCAAATAAAATGTTTGACACCGCCATCCCGCTGTGCTATCTTATTACAGGTGTAAAAGAGGATGGCAGAAATGGCTGAAAGCATCAGAAAACCCGCTGCTGCAAAGAAGACCGGCGGCAAGGAAAATGACATAGCTAATATCGAGCTGCAGAGTCTTCTGTTCGACTTCTACGGAGCTCTTCTGAATGAGAGTCAGAACGAAGTCATGGCGCTGTATCACGAAGACAATCTGAGCCTGTCGGAGATCGCTGAGGATCTCGGCATGAGCAGACAGGCTGTCCACTACACACTCAAGAAAGCCGAAAAGGCGCTGAACGGATACGAGGCAAAGCTGGGGCTTGTCGCAGAGTATCACAGGAATCAGGAGCTCGCTGAACGGGCCAGAAAGATAATCGCCGGATCGCAGAAGGCGATCGGCACGAAGGGCAGCGAGGAGCTGCTCTCAATAATCGAAGAGTTAACTGAGTAATATCATTACGGAGACAATATGGCATTCGAAGGACTTTCGGAAAAATTACAGAGCGCATTCAAGGATCTCAAGGGTCAGGGCGTTGTAACCGAGAAGGATTTTGACAACGCCATGAGAGCGGTCAAAATGGCACTTCTCGAGGCTGACGTCAACTTCAAGGTCGTAAAGGATTTTGTCGCCACCATCAAGGACAAGGCGCTTGGCGCAGGCGTCCTGAACAGTCTGACACCGGATCAGATGGTAGTCAAGATCGTCAAGGACGAGATGGTCGAGATGATGGGAAGCACCGGCTCCAAGCTTACGTTCTCACCGAGCGGCTTCACAGTACTGATGCTGGTCGGACTCCAGGGTACAGGTAAGACAACGACCGCCGGCAAGCTCGCCGCATGGCTCAAGCAGACCGGCAAGCATCCGATGCTCGCAGCCTGCGACATCTACAGGCCGGCTGCTATAGATCAGCTCGAGATCGTGGGCAAGGCTGTCAACACGCCGGTATATGTGGACAGGGAATCGCACAATGCGGTCAAGATAGCTCAGGATGCAGTTCTTGAGGCGCAGAAGAAGGGGTGCAATGTCCTGATCGTGGATACGGCGGGACGTCTGCAGATAGATGAGCAGCTGATGAACGAGCTGAAGGATCTCAAGAGCCAGATAAAGCCTCACGAGATACTCCTCGTAGTCGATGCTCTTACAGGTCAGGACGCTGTGAACATCGCGAGCGGATTCAATGACGCACTCGGCGTTGACGGAATCATCATGACCAAGATGGACGGTGACTCAAGAGGCGGTGCTGCTCTGTCAGTCAAGGCTGTAACGGGCAAGCCGATCAAGTTCATGGGTACCGGCGAGAAGTACAACGCACTCGAGCCGTTCTATCCTGACAGGATCGCATCCAGGATACTCGGAATGGGCGATGTCATGTCCCTCATCGAGCAGGCTGAGAACGCCTTCGATGAAGAGGAGACAAGAAAGCTCGAGGAGAAGATCAGAAGGAACAAGTTCGATCTCGAGGACTTCCTGTCCCAGATGAGACAGATCAACAAGCTCGGAGGCCTCGGCAAGATCATCGACATGATCCCAGGCATCTCTGCTGCTGACAAGAAGAACCTCGACCTTGAGCAGGGCAGGAAAGACCTGAAGAAGATGGAAGCCATCATCCTGTCTATGACACCTGAAGAGAGACGCAGACCTAACGTCCTCAACGCATCAAGACGTAAGAGGATCGCTGCCGGCTCCGGTGTAACGGTGCAGGAAGTTAACCAGGTCATGAAGAAGTACGAAGAGATGAAGAAGATGACCAAGGTCAT
>CAMIWY010000269.1 GCA_946402595.1 uncultured Clostridia bacterium | reverse complement strand
CACAGGAGCCGACAGCATATACTTCGATATCTTCGGCAATTACAGGGCTGAGGGAAAGACCCTGCCGCATGATGCTCCGGGAGCATGGCAGAATGAAGACTCGCCGTACAGGCAGTGGTACAAGTTCGATGAAAACGAAGCATGCGGATACCGCTCCTGGTGGGGTGTGGTTGACCTGCCTGAGGTCGAGGAGACCAATTCGGATTACAGGCAGTTCATTCTCGGCAAGGACGGCGTAATAGAACACTGGATGAAGATGGGGGCAAGCGGCTGGAGACTTGATGTCGCTGACGAGCTGCCTGATTCATTCATCGCCGAGGTCAGAAGCCGCATCAAGAGCTGTGATCCTGACGGGCTCCTCATCGGGGAAGTCTGGGAAGACGCCAGCAACAAGATCAGCTACGGAGAGAGAAGGAAGTATTTCATGGGCGACGAGCTTGACGGCACCATGAATTACCCGCTGAGGGACATCCTTCTCGACTACATCAACTATACTATCGGCTCGGGCTATGCGGCTGAGAGGCTCGAAAGCCTGAGTGAGAATTACCCGAGAGAGAACTTCTACGGAGCACTCAACCTTATCGGAAGCCATGACAGGGAGAGGATAATGACTGCGATGGCTGCTGAGGAGGATTACCAGGCAGCCGTTAAGAAGGTGAGAGTCATGTCGGCTCTCGAGTTCACTCTGCCGGGAGTGCCTTGCATCTACTACGGTGACGAGGTAGGCCTGACAGGCGGCAGGGACCCTGAGAACAGAAGCGGCTACCCGTGGGGATATGAGAATCTCGACCTCGGATACCACTACAGGATGCTGGGACTCATCTATGATGAGCATCCGGTCCTCAAGGACGGCGAATTCACGATGCTCTCCGGAAGGGAAGGCATCAGTGATGACATATTCGCCTTCAGCAGGTCGTACCCTGAAGCAGATGAGCGCATTCTGGTGCTCGCAAGCAGAAGCTACGGACCTGTAGAGGTGGATCTCAGCGGCATCGAAGAGGCAAAGTGCGGTTATGCGCTCGACCTTCTGAAGTCCGCAAAGGAGATACCTGTCAGTGAAGACGGAAGCCTCGGCACGGTCACAATGGATCCGCTGAGCGTAAAGATAATCTGCCTTCTGGATGAGGCGCCTGAGAAGGAAGACCTCGGACGCAAGGCAGGCGTCATATGCCACATCAGCACACTGGGCAGAGGCGTGCTCGGCACACCTGCGAAGAAGTTCGCTGACTACATCGCAAGTGCGGGCATGAAGGTATGGCAGGTGCTGCCGCTCAATCCTACCGGACTCGGCGGATCGCCGTACTCAAGCTACGCTGCTTTTGCCGGATATCCTGAGATGATCAACAGGGACGAGCTCCCTGACCACAGCGGATATGAGCAGTTCTGCAAAGACAATAAGGACTGGCTCACCGGATACATCGCGTTCACTGTCCTCAAGGAGATAAACGGGGGCAAAGCGTGGTACGAGTGGCCGGATGAGCACAAGTTCGGCGACCCGGACAAGATGATCGAAGAGCTTTCTGCTGAATATGGCTCGAGGATCGAGGAGCTGGCGAAGGACCAGTACTACTTCTTCGTCCAGTGGAATGACCTGAGAAAATATGCCAACAGCCTGGGAATCGAGATGATGGGCGACCTTCCTATGTACATGGCTTCGGACAGCGCTGATGTCTGGGCCGCTAAGGGAGAGTTCGGACTCGACGAGGACGGCAGGAAGAAGGTCCATTCAGGAGTACCGCCTGATGCTTTCAGCAAAGACGGCCAGGACTGGGGCAACCCGCTGTACAACTGGGATGTCATGAAGGATGAAGGCTACAGCTGGTGGATGAGAAGGCTGAAGCAGTGCGCGGAGAGATTTGACATTCTGCGCATCGACCACTTCAGGGGATTCTCCGAATACTATGCTATACCTGAGGGCGCGACTCCTAAGGAAGGCTCCTGGCAGCACAGCGCGGGGCTTGAGTTCTTCAGAGCAGTTAAGAAAATGCTTGATGAAGAGGGCCTCGGGATGAAGCTGCTGGCAGAAGACCTGGGATTCCTCGACGACGGAGTTCTTAGCCTGCTGAAACTTACAGGACTTCCGGGAATGGATATCTGGCAGTTCACTGCTGACGAGATGATGGCGATGGAGCCTGAGAAGGCTGCTCACAGAGCGTTCTACACAGGCACACATGACAACAATACCCTGATGGGGTTCCTGCTGGGAGATGAGCAGGACGATGAAGTCCCGGACGGAAGCGAAATGATGCCTGATGCTGATGGGCATTATGACGGAGCTCTGATGACTCAGATGAACGCCGGACAGACAGAGGCGGACGAAAAACGCACAGAAGCCGAGATCGAGGCGCTGGATATCATAAGAAAGATATACGAGAGCCCGGCGGCACTCGCAATGGTCCAGGTACAGGATATGTTCCTGCTCGGCAGCGAGACAAGGATCAATGTACCGGGCATCGCAGAGGGCAACTGGTCATGGCGCACACCGGCTGATTCAGTAGAGGAATCATTCGAAGATGCAGCAGAGCGCGCTGCATGGTTCAGGGAACTCGCAGAGAAGACAGGAAGGAGATAATTCTATGTTCAGGAAAATGAGAAGAAGCCCGCAGGCTCTTAGTCAGGATGAGATAATCGAAGTTCTGAAGAAAGAGACAAGAGGAGTTCTTTCTGTTCAGGGTGACGACGGCTATCCATACGGGGTGCCTATCAACCACTACTACGATGAAGAGACGGGCAAGCTGTATTTCCACGGCGCGAATTTTGGCCACAGAGTAGACGCTATAAAGAGAGATCCGAAGGTATCCTACTGCGTATTCGGACAGGACTACCAGAAGGAAGGCGACTGGGCCAAGTACGTCAAGAGCGTCATCATATTCGGCAAGGCTGAGCTGATCGAGGATATCGACGAAGTCATCAAGTGGTCAGTCAAGCTCTGCAGCAAGTTCCCTTGCACAGAGGAGTACATCAGGACCGAAGTCGAGAAAGATGC
>CAMIWY010000268.1 GCA_946402595.1 uncultured Clostridia bacterium | reverse complement strand
TATGAATACGGTCAGCAGTATCTCTATGTTGACCGGGATCAGGCTGAACGCGGCCAGCGTTGCGGCAGGTATTATAAGAAGCCTCACTGCGCATAGCTTATACAGCCCGGGAGATGTGAACAGTTTTCTGAAATCCGACTGGGCAAGATATGAACCCAGGACTATCATCGCAAGCGGAGCATTCAGCGCGCTGACCCCGCCGAGCGCGGTCGTGACTACATCCGGAAGATGCGAACTCATATCCGTAAGGAATATGAGAAGGCCGATGCCGATCGCGGCGAAAATAGGATTGACCACCAGATGTCTGATCCCTACTGCCGATTTCTCTCCGGTGAGAAGGCCCACGCCGTATGACCACTGCAGCATGTTCATGAAAGCGACCAGCGGAACGATCCAGAAAACGGCTTTGTCCCCGAATGCCGCCTGCACGAGAGGTATCCCTATGAATCCTGCGTTGGAAAAGGCTGCTCCGAAGTGCTCGACCGGTTTATTTCTGTATATAAGCCTGGCGATGATTATGGATATTATGAGTCCCGCTACTGTTATGAGCGTGCACTGAAACAGCTCAACGGCCTTGTCCCATGTTCTCTCAACACAGAAGCTGTTCACTATAACGGCAGGGATGACCAGCCACACCAGCAGCGATGCTATGTCCCTGCTGCCTTTTATCGTCATCTTCTCGGTCCTGAACATCACATATCCTGCAAACATGTACAGGAACATGACTACCGTCTGCCTGAATACGATCAATGCGATTTCCATCTAGGTTCTCCGTCCCTTTCCCCTCTTCATCAGCCACGGTATATTCCGTGCCGTGACAGTTGCTCATAATCATATTCTTTACGCATGATGTTTTCAAGAAGCAAAAAATCCGGCCATAAGGCCGGATCGTTTTGCATTATTCTGTATAACGTGCGGATACACGCCGGAATTACTTGGTTCCGAAGATTCTGTCTCCTGCGTCTCCGAGGCCGGGTACGATGTATGCGTTCTCGTTCAGATGATCATCCTTTGCTGCGATATAGATGTCCACGTCAGGATGAGCCTCTGTCAGAGCTTTGATGCCTTCAGGTGCTGCGATAAGGAACATGAGGCTGATGTCCTTTGCTCCTCTCTTCTTGACGAAGTCAACGGCTGCGATAGCGCTTCCGCCTGTAGCGAGCATAGGATCTACGATGATGACCTTTCTCTTATCGATGTCCTCAGGGAGCTTGCAGTAATACTCAACAGGCTCGTGTGTCTCAGGATCTCTGTAAAGGCCTACGTGTCCGACCTTTGCATTCGGGATGATCTCGAGCATTCCGTCTACGAATCCGAGGCCGGCTCTAAGGATAGGAACTATAGCTACATCAAGTCCGCCAAGCATCCTGACCTTGGTAGGGCAGATAGGTGTCTCGATATCCACCTCCTGTGTAGGAAGATCTCTTGTTACTTCGAAGGCCATCAGCATAGCGACCTCTCTTGCGAGATCTCTGAATTCCTTGCTCGGTGTGTTCTTGTCTCTCATCATAGCGACCTTGTGCTGGATAAGAGGATGATCAAATACCATTACTTTTGCCATAGTTTTCCTCCATTGTCTTATAGAATAGCGTGTTTCCGTCTCTATTCCCGTATATTGCGCAGGCTATTTTACTACATCATAGCCTGCGCTTTTAAGCATTCTGTTCATGACACTGAATCCCAATCCGGTTTCCTCCAGTGTCCTGATATAGATTATATCATACCCTTGTCTGTCGAGCTCTCTCAGATCGGCAAAAAGATTGTGCGCCGCTTTGCGCTCATCATCGCCGTAGTCAATGACCGCCGGCTTCAGGCCTCTCCTCAAAGCTGCGATTCCTGCGACTCTGGCCTTCTTGCTGAAATCCTCATCGGTACCTTCGATGAGGATGACTCTGGCCTTCGGAGAATAGTGCTTGTACTTCATCCCCGGGGATTTTGGCCTGAACTCTGTATGAGCGACCCCGTCTTCAGGATCTGCTGTCTCCGCAGGTTTCTCAAACAGGGCCTGGTAATACACGACCTCGCAGCCAAGTACCTCCGACAGGACTTCTGCGGTGATGACTCCCGGCCTCAGGATCGTAGGAACAGCTCCTGTCAGATCGAGCACGGTGGACTCGATCCCGACATCGCACTGCTCACCCATGATGACGGCCTCTATCCGTCCGTCCATGTCCTCGAGGACATCCTCTGCCGTTGTAGGGCTCGGTCTGCCCGACAGATTGGCGCTCGGTGCAGCGACCGGTCTGTCCGCTGCTGCAATGAGCTTCCGGGCCGTCTCATTGGAAGGCATCCTTACCGCGACTGTCTCAAGTCCGCCTGTTGTGGCATATGGTACCAGATCCGACTTAGGGAATATCATCGTAAGCGGTCCCGGCCATATCCTGCCGGCTGCCTTCAGCGCCGCCTCAGGCACTCCGTCCTTTCCGCCTCTTACCAGAGGATACAATCCCCTGAGATCTGCGATATGGACTATCATCGGATTGTCCGAAGGTCTGCCCTTGGCCCTGTAGACTGATCTGACTGCCTCTGCATCAAGAGCATTGGCCCCGAGCCCGTATACTGTTTCCGTAGGAAAAGCGACCAGTCCGCCATTGCGGATGATCTCTCCTGCTCTCAATATATCTCCCAGCTCTGTAGTCAGTCTTTCAGTGTTCATTTTATAATATATTTACAACTTTCTTAATATTGTTGTCCTGTGTGTCATCAGGTGTGTCACAAGGGACGGTCCTTTTTGACACACTGTTCCGGAAATGTGTCAAAAAGGACCGTCCCCGTTGACACATTTTAGCCGAAATCTCTCATCTTTTCAGCCTGATCTGCTGCGATGAGTCCGTCGATCGCCTCATCAATGTCTCCGTCGAGGAACTGCTCGAGCTTGTACATTGTAAGGTTGATCCTGTGGTCGGTGATCCTTCCCTGCGGGAAGTTGTAAGTCCTGATTCTCTCAGATCTGTCACCGGAACCTACCTGGCTCTTTCTCTCAGCAGAGATCTTGTCGTTCTGCT
>CAMIWY010000267.1 GCA_946402595.1 uncultured Clostridia bacterium | reverse complement strand
GGAGGTTATTACATTGAAAGACTTGAAGCATTTGATCTACTTCGAGAACCTTCTTGACAACGCAGACAACGAGCTGGTTGAACAGGCGAAAAAGGATGGCAAGCTCATCATGGGCTATACATGCTATCACATTCCGGAAGTTCTCCTGAACGTTGACAACTGCGTATCAGTAAGACTCCGTGCTCCGAGAACGGGTTCGATCGACATTTCAACATATTACATGTCGAACTACGTATGCGAGTACGCAAGAGCTCTTCTGGAGAGGGCTATTGAAGGAGGATTCCAGTTCCTGGACGGCCTTGCAGGAGTCGATGCTTGCTCAATGATGAACAGATTCTATGAGCATTTCGGCATCCTTAAGTGCAACACCAAGGAAAACTTCTTCGTTACACACCTTGATGTACCGTACAAGACAGAGGAGTTCTCATACAACCACATGCAGAGACAGCTGGAAGTAAGACTTCTTGAAGTAATGCATGACAAACTGGGCGTAGACGTATCCGATGCTGCTATCCGCAAGGCTGTTGCTGAGCACAACGAAGTCTGCAAGGTAATGCAGGAGATCAGCGAGATGCGTAAGGCAGATAACCCGGTCATCACAGGATATGAATTCCATGTCCTCAACCTGGTTACATACACATGCCCTAAGTACCTCATCCTGCCTTATCTCAAGGAGACTCTTGAGGAACTCAAGAAGAGAACACCGGATGAAAAGCTGCCGAGAGCAAGAGTCGGCATCGTAGGTTCCGAGATCGACGACCCTGAGTTCACCAAGATGATCGAGGATGCAGGCGCAAGAGTAGTATTCGACAGACACTGCTTCGGATCAATCCCTGGCAGAGAAGTCATCGAGCTTTCCGACAAGGAAGATGCTCTTCCGCAGATCGTACGCCACTACATGAACACTTCAGAGTGCGCACGTTACATCGCAGACAACAAGGTACAGCAGAGAAGAGACACAGCTGACAGACTGGCTAAGGAATTCAATGCTGACGGAATCATCTACGAACAGATGAAGTACTGCGACTTCTGGGGATTTGAAAGAGCTCTTGTCAGCCACATCATGGCAGACGAGTATGGCTGGCCGATCCTCTCGATCGACAGACTGTACAACGCTAAGGGCTCCGGTCAGCTCAGAACAAGATTCCAGGCGTTCGTTGAATCGCTTGAGATCAAGAAGATCCAGAAGGGGAAAGGAGGCAAGAAGTAATGGTAATAAGCACAGAACTGCTCGGCATCAAGAACTCTCTTGCCGAAAGAAGAGAACTTAAAGCAAAGAAAGCAGCCGCTAAAGGCAAAGTAAAATATCCTAATCCTGCTTTCTGGCGTGCAAAGGACAACATGGACTTCAAGGCACAGGGCCAGAACCTCATGGAAGTCGGAAAGATCTGCGTTGACATGTTCAAGGAAGCAGACATCAAGGCTTTCTGCATGAAGCAGGTCGAGAGATGCAAGAACGATGCTGCCAGAGTAGCCCTCGAAGTTAAGCAGGGCCTCGAGATGAGCAACGAAGAGCGTAAGGAAGTATTCCTCTACGGAGAGAGAACTCTTGGTAAGCTCTACCGCAAGGGCGACATGGTTCCTGTAAGAAGAGAGTGGAGAGGCGCTGCAGATACTGCATACGACTTCTACAGATGGGGAAAGATGTGGCTCATGCTGCTGACAACCTTCTCAAGAGACCTCGTACCGGCGCTCAACTCGACATTCTACTACAGATGGATGATTTCATACTTCTGCTGCGTAGGCTTCATGGACAAGAACACATCAGGTCAGAAGGGCAGCGCACTGAAGATGTCACACCTGATGACATACGATATCTTCCGTTATGTAGCTGAGAACCTGGTATTCCTCGCTAAGTGCGATAAGAAGAACGGTAACTCACATCAGCTGAACAAGAAGGTCGTACTCTTCGACGAGATGACAATGGGACAGATCATGGCAGGATTCCCTGACCTCCTCGGTATCCCTTACCAGCTCATGCCGGTATTCCTCGTATCCGAGATCGACCAGCTGACATGCGTACCTTACATCGATGCAGTAGAGAGCTTCGGTCTCCCTGCTGATACATGTCCGGTACCTTCATCCGAGTGCGGAGCTCTCGTAATCGACGCTCTGCCGCACATGGGATCCTGCTTCATCTCAAGCTCGATGCCTTGCGACGGATCGACAATGGCTTCTTCATACATGTCAAGAAGATTCCCGGATCTGCCGGTATTCCACCTGACATTCCCTGTAAGATACGAGGATGAGGAGACCACACGCTACGCAGTAGATGATATCAAGGCCTGCATCAAGTTCGTTGAGGACGTTACAGGCGCTAAGTGGAGCTGGGATGCTTACTTCAAGCAGATGAAGCGCTTCAATGAGGAGACTGCTTACGAGCTGCAGAAGTGGGAAGTCAACAAGACAGATTATCCGCAGATCATCGGACCTTCATACGAGCTCTTCCGTAAGTGGAACTACGAGATGGACGGCGGAGCTGACCCTCGTGTCATCAAGACATTCGAGAAGGTCAACGACATCATGATGAAGGCTTATGAGAAGCGCGAACAGGCATGGCGCAACAAGATGCGCTACAGAGGAATCGTATGGTCCTGCCCTGCTCACTACTATGCTAACTTCAGTAACTGGCTTGCTAACTGCTGGGGTATCGACATCCTGGTAGAGATGGAATCCCTGAACTTCACCAAGGTTCTCGAGACAGAGGACAAGGAAGAAGCACTCATGGACCTCGCAAGACTGTACGAGCGTATGGTAATGAGAAGACACACCAACGGCGGATACCAGAACGTAGTCGACGAGATGTGGAGACAGGTCGAAGACTGGAGAGCTGAGATCATCATCATGTACCAGAACGTAGCATGCAAGAACATGGCTACACTCCAGGGTGTACTCGACGATACATGCAGAGACAGAAATGCTCACATGATCTGGATCGAGCACGACCTGATGGATCCGAGAACAGTATCCAGAAAGACCATGAGAGACAAGGTCAACGAGTACATGAGAACAGTAATGCATGC
>CAMIWY010000266.1 GCA_946402595.1 uncultured Clostridia bacterium | reverse complement strand
AATGAATTCAGGCTTGTCGGTATCGTAACCGTAGACGACATCCTCGACGTCATCGAAGAAGAGACGACCGAGGATATCGAGCGTATGGGTGGTATCATCGATACATCGGACAGAGAATACCTCGACCAGTCAGTTTTCCAGCACGTGAAAGCGAGACTGCCGTGGCTCTTCCTGCTGATGTGCTCATATTTCATCACAGGAGGCATCCTTGCAACCTTTGAGGATGCGATGTCCAAAGTGATCGCTCTTGTAATCTACATGCCTATGCTGATGGGTACGGGCGGTAACTCGGGCTCACAGTCGTCGACCCTTATAATCCGTGGTATGGCGACAGGTGAGATCGAACTGAGAGACTTCCTCAAGGTAGCGTGGAAGGAGATCCGCGTAGGTATCATCGTGGGCGTGTGCCTCAGTATACTGAACTATTTCAGGATTGTTCATCTCGATCACAATCCGCCTCTGGTAGCGCTGACAGTATGCTGCTCAATGATACTCATAGTCATCATAGCCAAGCTGATCGGCTCGATGCTGCCGATGCTGGCAAAGAAGATCGGCATCGACCCGGCCCTCATGGCAGGACCTATGATGGCGTCAATCACAGATATGATATCCCTCTGCACATACTTCATAATGGCGGGAATGTTCCTGCATATCTGACGGAATCTGCCTATTGTAATATGCAAAATGAGTGCCTGCATGTGTGACAGCATCGCGCAGGCACTTTTTATTGCTTCACTTCAGGGAAGGACCACGGAAATGAACAAAAGACGAAGCAATGTGGTGCGCGGAAGGGCGAAATGATAAATTGCAAAAAATAATTTCCAATATGTCCGACAAAATTCATTGACTACCGGGGAATCATATGTAAGAATGAGATGCTGACTTCCGGATGACGCATATTTCAGCAGTTGAGAGGCTTTCCGGAGGAAGGAAAACAGATTGCTTAAGAACAATTCCCAACTATCAAGACTGGAGGAAAACACTTTGAAGACTGTACAGGAGCTTAACGAAATAGCTCGCAAAGTAAGAATCGATGCGCTCAAGGGCATCCACGCAGCCGGAGCAGGGCATCCGGGCGGATCACTTTCCGTGACCGACATACTCGTATCTCTCTATTTCAACGTTATGAATGTTGACCCTGCAGAGCCGAAGATGGAAGGAAGAGACAGACTCGTCCTTTCCAAGGGCCACGCAGCTCCTGCACTATACTCAACTCTTGCACACAGAGGATATTTTGATCCTGCTGAGATGCTGACTCTGAGAAAGCTGGGATCCAGACTGCAGGGACATCCGAGCATGGAGCTTCTGCCGGGCATTGAGATGTCCACAGGTTCCCTCGGACAGGGATTCTCTGTCGCTGTCGGAATGGCAATTGCAGATAAGATAGACGGCAAGGACCTCAGGACCTTCGTCGTAACAGGCGATGGAGAGCTGCAGGAGGGTCTCATCTGGGAAGCTGCTCTGTCCGCTGCCAAGCACAAACTCGGCAACCTCATCGCTGTAGTTGACTGGAACAACCTTCAGATCGACGGCTGTGTAGATGTTGTCAAGAAAGTTGCGCCTATCGACGATAAGTTTGCTGCTTTCGGATGGGAGACATTCGTAGTTGACGGACACGACATGCAGGCACTTCTTGATGCATATGACAAGGCTCTGGCTGTAGAGGACAAGCCTGTATGCATCGTAGCGAAGACAGTAAAGGGCAAGGGCGTATCCTTTATGGAGAACCAGGCCGGATGGCACGGCAAAGCGCCAAACGATGAGCAGCTCGCTGCTGCAATAGAGGAACTCGGAGGTGACAAGTAATGGCAGATGTTAAGAAGATAGCCACAAGACAGGCGTACGGAGAGTTCCTTGCTGAATACGGTGCTGAGAGACAGGACCTCATTGCTATGAGTGCTGACCTCTCCGGCTCCAACAAGACAGATATTTTTGAAAAGGCATTTCCTGAGAGATTCGTGGAGACAGGTATCTCTGAACAGGATATGTACGCAGAGGCAGCAGGCATCGCTCACTCCGGTCATGTAGTAGCTGCCAGCACATTTGCTATGTTTGCTGCAGGAAGAGCGTTTGAGATCATCCGCAATTCCATCGCACATACACATGCCAATGTCAAGATCTGCGCCACACATGGCGGCATCACAGTAGGTGAGGACGGAGCTTCGCACCAGACATTCGAAGACATCGCTCTTATGAGAGTGCTTCCTGACATGGTAGTTCTGAATCCTGCAGATGCAGTCAGCACCAAGATTCTCTTGAGACAGGAATTCGAGCAGGAGAGACCGACCTATATAAGACTCGGAAGAGCCGGCGTACCTGTAATCTACAGTGAGGACGCTCCTCTGAAAATCGGCAAGGGAGCACAGCTGAAAGACGGAAATGACGTTGCCATTATCGCAACGGGTATCCTTGTAGCGGACGCACTCGCAGCTGCAGAGACCCTTGAGGCTGAGGGAATCAGTGCAAGAGTCATCGATATGCATACCATCAAGCCGCTTGACGAGGAGATCATTATCAAGGCTGCTTCGGAATGCAAGGGCATCGTTACAGCTGAAGAGCACTCCGTTATCGGAGGACTCGGCGGAGCCGTTGCAGAAGTAACTGCGCAGAAGTGCCCGTGCAGGATCGCAATGGTAGGACAGCATGACTGCTTTGGCGAATCCGGCAAACCTGCAGAGCTTCTGAAGAAGTACGGCATGACAGCAGATGACATCGTAAAGGCAGCAGAAGGACTTGTTAAATAGGACTCGTCCACTGACATAGTTGACCCGCTTGCTGACAAATTTTGCACCCTTGAATACACAATTTTGCTTCATACAGCCCGGAAATACCGTGAAAAACGGCGATTCCGGGCTGTTTTATTAATGAAGTCTGAATGTTCATTAAGTTTATGTGATTTGACAGTTAGGGTTGTGTATAATGTTGAATGTCAAGCCGACTTTACACTATCCGGAATAGGCCGGAGTAAGAACGGCAGAAAAGAGAGCTTTCAGAAAATGATAGAATTCAAGAATGTTACCAAGAAATACGGC
>CAMIWY010000265.1 GCA_946402595.1 uncultured Clostridia bacterium | reverse complement strand
AGCGCAAATGAAGGCGTTGTATTGTCTTTTACCGAAAAGAGAGAACCGGTTTTTACCGTATATGACACCATAAATCAGAGGTAGATCTAATAATGTTTGAAACAGCAAAAGCTATTTATTATGAACATGTATCTTTCAAGGATCAGATAGTCAGACTTGCCAAATCTGATCTGATCAAGACATATCGGGGTGCAGCACTCGGCTGGGCATGGGCTCTGGTTAAGCCGCTGATTACGCTTCTGGTTTTCTGGTTCGCTTTTTCTGTCGGATTACGGCACGGCAAGCCTGTGGAGGGATATCCGTTCTTCCTGTGGCTGGTTGCAGGATTCCTGCCCTGGTTCTATATGCAGGAGCTGATAACAGGCGGTGCAGGATGCATAAGAAAATACAAAGCGCTTGTAACCAAGATGAAGTTCCCGGTTTCGATAATACCGACATACTATAATCTGTCGCATTTATATGTCCATCTGGCACTGCTGGCTATTACGATCGTGCTGTTTATGTGCTTTGGACATATGCCGGACCGGTATTTGCTTCAGATCCCGCTCTATATGCTCATGATGTTTGTATTCTTTACTGTATGGAGCCTGTTTGCAGGAATGCTTTCAGCTATAAGCAAAGACTTCCAGAATCTGGTAAATGCTATGTCAACTGCGATTTTCTGGATGTCAGGCATCATATATAATGTAGACGATATTGGGAACAGGTGGATAAGGATTCTCCTCAAATTCAATCCTGTTACAGTAATATCTACGGGATACCGCCGGGCGTTTATCTACAAGAAATGGTTCTGGCAGGACAAGGTCTCACTTGTGTGCTTTTGCATTACACTTACTATTACCCTGTTCGGAGCACTGTGGGCGTATAAGAAGCTGCGCAAAGAGATACCTGATGTTCTGGGATAACAGGTGGTCCTGGTTATTATATCTGAGTGGAGTAGCAGTCAATGGAATTAAATGACAGAGAAGTTGTAGTAAAATTCAGCAATGTGACCAAGCTGTATAAGCTGTATAAAAGTGACCGGGCAAGGTTCAAGGGGCTGTTCAATAAGAATATCCCGTATAAAGAGAACCGTGCGGTCAACAATCTTTCGTTTGAAGTACATAAGGGCGACAGTATAGCGCTTCTTGGCCGTAACGGAGCCGGAAAGTCCACGATCCTGAAGATGGTTACCGGCGTTACTTTTCCGACAGAGGGTGAAGTATACGTAAAAGGTAAGGTCTGCGCGTTGCTTGAGCTGGGTGCCGGGTTCGATCTTGAATCAACAGGACGGGAGAATATCCGTTTTAAGTGCAGCCTTATGGGCATGACGGATGAAGAAATAGACGCGGTCGAGGAAGACATTGTCAGCTTTGCTGATGTGGGAATGTATATAGATCAGCCCCTCAGGTCATATTCAAGCGGTATGAAAGCAAGACTGGGCTTTGCGATCAATGTCAATGCAAAGCCGGATATTCTTATAGTAGACGAAGCTCTGAGCGTAGGAGACAAAAATTTCCAGAAGAAGTGCAGAAAGAAAATAGCTGAAATAATGGCGGATGAAAATGTAACACTTCTCTTCGTAACGCATTCTCTGGTGACAGCAAAAGATTTCTGCAACAGAGGTCTTGTATTGGAGAAGGGAAGAAAGCTTTTCGAAGGCGACATTGATGAAGCGATAGAATTCTACGACAGCAAACACTAATATTTTGAACGGAGGCAGTCAAATTGCAGGAAAAAACAGTACAGGCCATCTATCAGGCAACACAGTATATCAATGACGAGATGAGCAAGGTCATCATCGGAAAGAAGGACGTGGTACGCAAGGTACTCATGAGCGTACTTGCCAACGGACACATCCTTATCGATGACGTACCGGGTGTAGGAAAGACATCCATTGCAGTTGCGCTGGGCAAGGTCCTCGGCATGAACTATAACAGGATCCAGTTCACGCCGGATGTATTGCCGTCAGATATCGTAGGCTTCTCCATCTTCAACAGAGACAAGGAGAACCTTGTATATGTGCCGGGAATCATCAATAACACGAATCTCCTCCTCGCAGACGAGATCAACCGTACGTCCAGCAGAACACAGGCAGCCCTTCTCGAGGCGATGGAAGAGAAACAGGTTACCGTTGACGGCAACTCATACAAGCTGCCTGATCCGTTCATTGTAATCGCTACACAGAACCAGGTCGGAGCTGCAGGCACACAGGTACTTCCGCACGCTCAGATGGACAGATTCCTTGTCAGGATCGGAGTTGGATATCCTGACAGAGAGAGCGAAATGGGAATCATCAAGGGAAGACAGACAGCCGATCCGTACGAATCGCTTAAACAGGTCGTCAATGCAGAGGCGGTGCAGACCATGCAGAACGCAGTGCTGCAGGTAACGATCAAGGATGAACTGGTCGGCTATATAGCAGATCTCGTTCAGGCTACACGCGCCAACAGCATGATTGAACTCGGCGTCAGCCCGAGAGGTGCCATCGCTGTCAGCCATATGGCCAAGGCCTGTGCCATCATGAATGGCAGAGATTATGTTACAGAGGAAGATATCAGAGAAGTATATACAGACGTATGCGCGCACAGGCTCATACTGACACAGAAGGCCAGAGCGGCTAATCTGACTGCTTATGACGTGCTGTATCAGATTATGGGCAGCGTAAAAGCGCCGTATAGCATATAGGAGCTGAATGACTGAGAGATGCTCAAGAGAAGAATAGCGTGCATCCTGCTGATACTGTCAGCTCTCATAATGTATTTCTTCGATAATGAGACAGTGACACTTGCGATGCTGGTGGCACTTATTGTCATGCCTGCGGTATCTATAGGCATGCTTGCGCTTTCCGGACGGGGTCTCAGGATCTCGCTGGAGAAAGGCCCTCAGACAACTGAGGCACCTCAGGTGCGGGTCAGTATAGAGAATCCGGATCTGGTACCTCTGTCGACCATTGAGGCGGAGCTCAGCTGTGAGAATCTCCGTACGGGAGAGGTGGACAGCTATGTTATCAAGGATACACCGCGCCCTAAGGGAAGCAAGACTGTAGACTTTGAGGTAATGCCGCGTACA
>CAMIWY010000264.1 GCA_946402595.1 uncultured Clostridia bacterium | reverse complement strand
CCTTGAGAAGCTTTCGGTAAACAAATACTTTACAGACAAGAAGGAGATCTGCTTCTAAGGAAGTATGGGGCAAATACTTCCTGTGGCTTTGTCATTTCAGTATCCGGGCCTCAGGGCAGAAGTAATTACAATCAAAAATGGGATCCAGCAGATTTCTGCGGGATCCCATTCTTCATTTATCCGGTGGATCAGCGCTTGACGCGAAGCGCAGCAAGCCGGTCATGCATATCCTGGTAGATAGGTCTCACATCCATTATGTCTTCTGAATAAATACCTCCGATGAATCCGTAGTGGTCCTCATCGAACTGCGGAAGGATGTTCCACACACCAGGCTGCACTGCATCTGTGCCTGAGTATTCGACATGCTCGTCATATACACGGTTCCCGTCTGCATCAAGGTGATACGGACAGTACGCCGACACGACATTTACAGTACCGTCGTTAGGCTGCCATTCAGCATCGAGGTTCTGTACCGGCACCCTGAAAGTCTCCTTTTCATCGCCGTAACCTACTGAATAAACACCTGCTGTTTTGCCCGAATATGAACCTATGACGGCTGCCTGATCCTTGAGAAAGCGGCACATATTGTCCGCAGGGACGCTGACGCCGGATCCGTCCTCCTGAGTGCGGCATCCGTAGTAGCAGAAATAATATACACCTGGCTGCATTTCTATCTCCGCATTCATGGCACAGGCTCTGTCCACGAGCATGTCATTGACTGCGCTGTCATTATGATCGTAGAAGCCGGTCTCTGCAATTGCCGCGTCGACGCTCTCGCGGGTCTTGTGATCATCTGAGGATATCCCGAACTGGTCAAGGTATCCGTCATAGTTGCTTGACTGGCTGAAGCTGTTTCCTCTGGACTCGCCGCTTTCAAGCGTAGAGTTGACAAGAGTTGCGCCGTTGCTCGGCGAAGCGATTATGGAAAGTGAGAAAACCATGTCTTCATGACCGCCTGTGAAGAGCGGACTGGTATCGTCGCCGGTCACAGCGACCTCCTCCGGCGCTCCGTCAGCGAGCAGGTCAAGAAGCACTCTTGCAGTATTGCCGCCGAAGCTGTGACCTACGAGGTTCACCGGATGCTCATCGTCCCATGTGAAGTCAGGGATGAGAGCTTTGCCAGTATAGTCTCTTCCGAATCTCTCGTGGCCGCACTTCTTACTGTGGGCTTCTCCATAGTCTACTCTCGTGCCCGTCATCTCAGCATAGATCTCGCATGCCCTGTCCCATGCGCTTGAATGCGGACCGACAGAAGGCATGAATATCTCCTGATCCCATCTTGCGAACATCTTCCTGAAGTCTGTAAGAGTCAGGCCCCAGTAAGGTGTCTCCTCATATCTTTCATCATACTGTCCCCAGCCGCTGTATCCATGGATGAACACCGACGGTATTTCAGCTCCTGTGGGCGGCTTCATAAAAAAGTAAGCACCGCCTGCGAGGAAGCAGACTATAACAGCCACTATTCCGTATTTCACAAATCTGTTCATTCAATAACAGGCAGAGTCCTCCTGTCTACCTTAAGTAGGGGAGAAACTGCCTCGGCCTCCCTTCTGCTGATAGTTGCAGTCCAGCGTGATCGTTCTTTGAATCAATAATACCACAGGGCCCGTCTGAAAGGAAAAGTGAGACTCCGGAAAGCGGGACTGCCGGAATTCTTCACGCAGTCCCATTGTGTGAAATGCCGTCCCATCTGGTGAGATGGCGCGGTTGTTTTGGTGTCTGAACAGTGTAGAGTGAACTTATAGTTGCAATTATTTCTGATGATACGATGGCAGAAGTATACGCAGCATACAGAGAGACTTCTTATTGAAACCGTTAGTAAAAAGATGAAGCAGGTAATTAAGGAGGTTAATCATGTTCAAGACTAAAGTAGGTTACAGTCAGAATCCTGATGCATGTGCAAGCGGTGCAGAATCAGCAGCGATGGCTCAGCTGGCAGATGCCAAAGTGGGTCTTCTGTTCACTTCATGTGTTCTGGATCAGGAAGCAGTGGTCAAGGGGATCAGAAGTGTCGCAGGTACACATGTGCTGGGCTGCACTTCATCGGCAGCCATCTGCGTGAAGGACGGCTATCTGAACAGCGAGGACGGTTACTCCGGCATCATGAGCTTTGGCGGAGATGTTGAGGTAGGCGTTGCAGGCGCAGCCAAGGGAGAAGGCGAATGCGCAAGAGAGATAGGCAGAAAGCTGGCATGCGAAGCAATGAGCCAGCTGGGAGGCCTCGAGCCTGACTATTTCTTCATGACAGCAAGCCCTGCAGAAGAGGAAAAATATATCGCAGGAATCCAGGACGTAATCGGAGATGTTCCTGTATTCGGCGGCTCTGCAGCAGATAACACAGTAGAAGGCAAGTGGAGCATCATCTGCGATGACAAGATCTTTGCAGACGGCTGCGCTATCGCACTCTTTGCATCAAAGGCGCCTATGGCAAATATATACACAGGCCAGTTCAGGGAGACCGATAATTTTGGCGTAATGACCAAGGTCGTAAATGACAGATGTCTGGTTGAGATCGACGGAGTTCCTGCAGTAAAGAAGTACTGCGAGTGGACCGGCAAGTCCGAGGAGGCATGCGCAGGCGGCAATCTGCTCGTTGAGACTATCTTCAAGCCTCTCGGAGTCAAGGACATCACAGGCAAAGTGACAGCTATCCGTCACCCGATGGCAGCTAATGAGGATCTGTCGATGAACATCGGAGCTCAGCTGATCGAGAAGACTGCTGTTATCCAGATGGAGATGACTCCTGATGAAATGGTTGCAGCCAACCCTAAGACTGTCAAGGAAGTCGATGCTATGCTGGACGGCGGTGCAGATTCATACTTCCTCGTTCACTGCGGCGGCAGAAGACTCGGACTCCAGCTTGAGGGCAAGGAAGCTGAGATCTATCCTGCAGTCAAGGAAGTCACAGGCGACAAGGAGTTCCTGATGGTATTCACATTCGGTGAATACGGAACAGCTGAACACTCCGCAAATACTGTAGGCGGACTGTCGCTCTCGTTCACAGGCTTCAAGGGCTAACATCGTTCGGGTGCATTGACGAAAGCTGAATAA
>CAMIWY010000263.1 GCA_946402595.1 uncultured Clostridia bacterium | reverse complement strand
CCCTGAGTGTAATTTCCACTTTTACTCAACATTCAGTAAGTATGTGCTGTCGTTTATAATGCTTGCAGGAAGGCTTGAATTATCTACCTTCTTTATACTTTTCACACGTTATTTCTGGAAACCTGACAGAGCATGAAACTGACCAACAACAGAAAGTTCTTCCTGAATATATTCTCTGCGGTCATGATCGCATACGGCATCGCTGCGATGCCTTCTGTTTTCGCGGCTCTGTATTTCGGTAATGACAGATCACTGACACCTCTTGCGATAGTTTCAGCAGCAACGATCATATGCGGAATCATTATACGGCATTTACATGATCTGAATGCCTCCGTTGTCCGTCCAAGGATGAACTACATGGCTGTTATGATGAGCTGGCTTGCCTCCATAGCGCTGACATCTGCGGTCTTCTATTTCAGCGTAGCTGAGTTCTCTGTAACGACTGCGATATTTGAGGCAACAGCATGTCTCACTACTACAGGTGTTGGAAATCTCGGAATAGAAAGCCTTCCTGAATCACTTATGCTGTGGCGTTCAGTCCTGAGCTGGCTTGGAGGAGTCGGTATCATACTCATTGCTTTCAGTTTCATTTCAGGGAGACAGCTCAGTGGGCGTGCTCTTGTATCCGTTGAAGTTCCCGGGCCGGATTTTCTCAAGTCCACACAGACTTTCAGATACACATACAGGCATATAATAAGACTTTACGCAGTCCTTACAGCGGTTCATTTTGTGCTGCTGTGTATTGCAGGAATGACACCTTATACTTCCCTTCTGACAAGCCTGAGCAACATCAGCACTGCCGGGCTGCAGCATATCAGCAACGGTGATATAACAGCACTGCCGGGCACCCAGAAGGCGATCATCGTCTTTTTCTCTTTCATTTCGTCGCTCAACGTCTCCTTCCTTCTGATGATGTTCTTCCGGAGGTCTTTCAGCTTCAGGAGAACTTCAGAAATAGGCGTATACACGTTAAGAGTCGTCATAACAACTGCGGTAATTGCAGCTGTTCTCTGCTTCACAAGAGGCATGGACGCAGCGTCTTCCATCGCTGACGCACTGATGCAGACAGTATCATATCTGTCTACATCAGGATACATCGTATCCGGAAGCCGCAGCTGGCCGTTTATATGCGAGCTTCTGATTCTTCTTCAGATGTTTGTGGGTGCCTGCGCCGCATCCACTGCAGGCGGTATCAAGACTGCACGTATCCAGATAGGATTCAAAACCATGAGGTTCGGTCTTTTCAGACATGTTCATCCGAATGCAGTCAGACCCATCAAGATCAACGGCGAGACCGTAAAACCCGAGCAGCTGGTCGGCACCAATGTCTACATAGCACTGTTCATGCTTGTTTACATCCTTGGCGCTCTGCTTCTGAGTCTGGATAATAAAAATGAGAGCGTATTTGACGCCCTCAACTACTCCCAGGCCATGCTCACCAATACGGGTACTACCGTTGCGGATATGACCAGAATGGGAGGCTACAGCGGGTTTTCTCCTCTTTCGCAGATTGTAATGTCCATTGAGATGCTGTGCGGAAGACTGGAAATATATCCATTCCTGATGCTGTTCTTCAAGAGCTTCTGGAAGACTGACAGCAACAGATAGAAAAAACAGACTGCATTTCCCCTTATCCGGACGCAGTCTGATTTTTATTGATGAAAAATACTGATAGTTCTAGAATGAAGGTTCTTCTATGTACTTCTCCTTGCTCTCCTTGGCATACAGAAGCATCTTGTCTCCGGCCCTGAGTACCAGTTCGCCGTCCGGAATGAGCATCTTGCCTCCCCGGTCTATGAGTATGATAAATGACTGTCTCGACATGTCGATCTCACTTATCTTCAGTCCGTTCCATCGGTGGCTGCGTTTGAGCTCTACTTCCCTGAGGTTCGTGAGATAGTCACCCTTGACTGCCTCAGCGCATATGATAAGCTTATCACCTTCAAGTATCTGAACATTTCCTCTCGGTATGATAGTCTTGTTATCCCTTACGATAGCAGCGATGATGGAGGCTTTCGGCATTCCGAGCTCCCTGATATATCTGCCGTTCCATTTATCGTTGTGCCTGATATCCACCTCTATGAAATGAATGGCTTCCTCGCGCTGAACATCAGAAAGGCGTTTTGCCCTCTGATATTCCTCAACGAATCCGGCGCTTATGATACCTGTAGGTATGGCAACCATGCCTACGCCGAGGAATGTTATGATGATACCGAGAATCTGCCCCATGACAGTAACAGGATATATGTCACCGTAGCCGACTGTGAGCAGAGTCGATGTTGCCCACCATATCCCGGAGAATGCGTTCTTGAATACATCCGGCTGAGCTTCATGCTCAACGCTGTACATGCACAGGCTGGATGCAAGGATAAGCAGAATTATGATGAAAACAGATGCCATGAGCTGTGTCTTCTTGCCCTGGATGACCTTGCCGATGATCCCCAGCGAGTCATAATACGCGTTGATCCTGAACAGCCTGAAGATCCTGACCACTCTGAGCATTCTGAATACTGCTGCTCCGGCCGGGAAGAAAACCGGCAGGTAGTACGGCAGGAATGACAGAAGGTCTATGATCCCGTAGCCGGAGAAAATATACGACAAGGCTGCATCCTGCTTATTCTTATGCGGATATAACCTGTCTGAGGTGTAGAGCCTCAGTATGTAGTCAAATGCAAAGAATGCAACTGTAACTGCTTCTGTCCAGTGCAGCAAAACGTAGTGTTTTGCATAGAAGTCTTCAAATGTCATGGCAAAAGCCGTCGCGAGGTTGATGATCAGCAGCACTGTACTAAGGATGTCGTATCCCTGGTTCAGCTTGTCATCCACGACTCCGACAGATACCATTTTGAATATTCTGTCTTTGAACTTCGATTCCGCCTTCGATTCCAATTTCGCCCTTGCTCTTTCTTGTTCCCCTACATTTTATCCTCAATGAACTGTTTCTTGAGTCTGAAGGATTTTACCTCAAGCTCATAATCAGGATTATCATTAGGGATCTCAATACACTTAAGATCTGCAGCCGTCTTCAGCATTGTGACAGCAAGACATGGATT
>CAMIWY010000262.1 GCA_946402595.1 uncultured Clostridia bacterium | reverse complement strand
CATGCGAGCCTGCGTGTTCTGTATAGATCTGCACACCATATACCTTTACGGATAACAGATAACAAACAGAATAACGATCAGACACGGACCTTAGACCATAACATACCCTAGCATTGAGCGCACTACACCCAGGGCATCGCATGATCCGATTCCGGAGAATAGCGCCCTTGTCAGAGCGCTATCTCTAACTCCATCATCTCTCCCGCATTGGCTGCGTCGAGAGCGAGCTGCAGTGAGCTTAGCTCAGCCTGTGCTCTTTCATATTCAGCTGCGGCCTCCTTCGGGTCGTAGTTGGCGATATTGTATTCCACCAGGTTGGACCTGAAGTTCTCCTTTCTCTCCCTCGGAAGAGCCTCGGCCATCCTCCTGAGCTTTTCCACCTGCGAAGACAGCTGCGGCAGGTATATAAGCACCTGGTCGATGGTCATGTCATCGAATCCCGGCACGGTATGTGTCGTGTTGAACACGTTTATAGCGTGCTTGACGGCACGTATCTTCCCGTTCAGTTCAGCAAGCTCTTCCTGGATGCCGTGGAAATCATATTCAGGTCTGACCTCTTCGACATTCTCTCCGACGGATATAACGAAGTTTGCGGACTTCTCCTCAATGCTGAGAAGAGAGTTCCTCCTGGTCTCAAGCGTCTTGAGAAGCTTATTGGCCTCAGCCGATGTATATTTCATATTCTTTTCTCCTTATCTCCTTCTGTTCAATCTAAGTCACACGAAGATTGTAGCTCACAGCGAGCCGTCTGTCATTTAACCCGCAGTTTAATATTTAGCCGATCTTTCTGACGAACTCTTCCAGCGATCCTGATACATCAAAGAACGCATCATCACTGATGCTGCAGCTGTCTATCTGACAATAGACCTCTTTCTCCGGGCAGTATGCCCACAGCATGCCGCCCATATCCGACCCTATGACAATGTGTCCCGGCCACGACTTCTGCACGTCATACTCGGTATTGCAATCTTCAAGTTCCTCCAGCCTGAAGAAGCATCCGTAGCCGATATTTCCTATAGGCCCTTCCCCGCCATTGTGCTCACTCATGAATTCGAGGTAGTCCTCCGGCAGCTCCATCCCGCAGACTGTCGTGATTATCTCAGCCGGGGCTTCATTGAAGTCAAAATTCCTAAACAACTCTTTCATGCCATCACCCTATATTCCCTTATCTCCTCTTTCATTCACAGTCGAATGTTACAGCAGTATCGCGCCTTCTCCGTATCTGACAGGCCTTTCGTCCAGCCTGCTCCTGATGCGCTGCCTTGTTGTCCTGACTTCCTCCAGCATGGCTTCCTTGTCACGCGGCAGCCATCCCTGCATCCGCACAACGTTGGACGGGTGCAGGCCAAAATACAGGCAGTCCTCTACCTCAAGCTTCTGCAGGAAGAGTTCTTCCTCGTCGATGTGTTCTCCCAGCGTCGGCTCAACGAACCTGCCGGATTGTATGTCATCATAAAGCGGACAGCCCGGGTCCGCATGGATCGTGCCGGTGAAAATGAGGTAAGGATCCGTCCTGTTGATCAGCTCCGCGGTAGCCAGAGCATTCTCCCTGAGGCTTCCCGCTCCGGCGCCTCCGATTATTATATTCGCACCGTAATCCATTCCGGCTTTCCTCAGCCTCAGGAGTTCATGCAGCGCCTCTTTGCTGTCATACCCCTTGTTCATCAGGAGCAGAGCCTCATCCAGGCCGCTCTCGACCCCGATATTCAGCTCATTGATGCCAAGCTGCCTCAGCCTGTCAAGCTCCTCGTCCGTTTTGCCCCTTATGTTCTGTATGGATGCATACATCGCGATGGTCTTCACCGCCGGAAGGTACTCGTGCACCGCTTCAGCGATCTCCGCGAGCCTGTCTGCACTCAGTGCAAAAGGATCCCCGTTCTCGAGGAATACCCTCTGTGCGCCCGGGGCAAAAGTCCTCGCTTCCTCAAGGTCGCTACGTATCTGCTCCATAGGCTCAACGTTGAACGGTGTATCCCTGTACATCGTGCAGAATGAGCACTTGTTGTGCGAGCAGCCCGTAGTCACCTGCAGCAGCAGTGGTCCCGCCTCAAACGGCGGCCTGTAAGTAGTTCCAGTGTATTTCATATGCCTATTTTAGATGCATCTGTATGCATCGCTGATTATCTCATAGTGATCGAATGCAAGCTCATCGTTGACACACTTGCCGTCAATGCAGACAATAGCCTGCCCATACTGTTCCTGCACAGACGCCCAGCAGACTTCTCTCGCATCATCACCGGCCACAGGCCTGATCTCTCCTTCTTTTACTGTTGCAGTATATGCTGCCGATACCGTCCATCCTCTCGGATCTCTTCCGGGCCTGCTGTATATGCCTACAAGCTTCATCTCAAGGCCGGTCACACCAGTCTCTTCTTCAAGCTCACGTGCTGCAGTAGTCTCGATAGTCTCGCCCTTCTCGGCAAAACCTCCCGGCAGAGCCAGCTGCCCTATGCAGGGATGGTTCTTCCTGCGAATGAGCAGAACGTCAGGCGATGAGCCGTCATCGTGCGTTCTGAATATGACCACATCCGCAGTCAGCGATGGATGCGGGTACATGCTGTCGTCGTATTGTGCCAGGAACTCAGCCTCAGTGAGGCCGTTAGCGTCTCTTTTCTCCTGCATTAGTTTTTATCCTTTTTTACGTTAACCTATGCCTTATCTATAAACTGCGCCATGTACTTTCTCAATTCCGGGTCGCAGACATATACGTATGTACCGCGGATACCGCGAGTCATGAGAGTTATGTATATGTTAACAAGATAGTCTCTTAATGCAATCGGATCATCTGTTAGTCCCGTTCGCCCCAGACCATCGTAATAATTGTTGATATCTGAAATTATGCAATGATTTTCTCTATCGTATTTAATATCCTCACCAATAATTACGCCTAGGTAGTTCAAATCATATCCTTGAACAGTATGAATGCATCCGATTTCGTTTATAGCATTTTTAGATCCTATCCAATTGTCGTATGTGGAGTTCCACCGATATTTATATTCCCCAATGATGATATCGTAAGCCTTCTTATCCTTTTTTGAAATCCACTTCCAGGCATATC
>CAMIWY010000261.1 GCA_946402595.1 uncultured Clostridia bacterium | reverse complement strand
CCATTCTCGGGATGCCGGGCGTATATCCTGCGTACCACATGAATCATGACAAATGGATATCCGTCATCCTTGATGACAGGCTTGAGGATGCTGCAGTCCTCGGTCTGATAGAAGACAGCTACAGGCTGACCTCCGGGAGCGGAAGAGCACTGAATGAACCTCTTATAAGAAAGGTCCTCGGCATTGCCGACAGCATTCCAGCAGGAAAGGTCGCCTCGTACGGACAGATAGCAAAGCTTGCCGGCATACCTAAGAACGCCCGCCTTGTCGGCAGGATAATGAGCATGCAGGACAGATACGGCGAGCATCCGTGCCACAGGGTCGTGAATCACGCGGGGAGGACTGCGCCGGGCTGGACTGAGCAGAGGCAGCTCCTTGAGGGCGAGGGCGTAGAGTTCAGAGCAAACGGCTGCGTCGACATGGACAGGTACGCCATCACGGCAGACGATGCAGAGATAATACAGAAAACAATGGAGAGTAATAAATAAATGAACCGGAATGAAATCTGGCGTTCATACGGAACGGACTATAAGGAAATGACAAAGCGCCTGCTGGTGCAGTCGGGCCTTGAGGAGATGCTGCCTGGCAAAGCGGCTAAGATCGCGGTCAAGCCCAATCTTGTCACGCCGGCACCTGCAAAGTTCGGCGGGACGACGCATCCGGAAGTGGTTGCAGGCATTATAGAATTCCTGCAGGAAAGAGGATACGGCAATATTGTCATTGCAGAAGGCTCATGGGTCGGAGACAAAACGGCCGAAGCCTTCGATTACTGCGGATACAATTCGCTGGCAGCAGAATACGGCGTGAAGCTTCTCGACATGCAGAAGCAGAAAGGCGTATCCGTGGACTGCGGCGGCATGGATCTGGAGATATGCAGGTGCGTACAGGACTGGGATTTCCTGATCAATGTGCCTGTACTCAAGGGGCACTGCCAGACGCACATCACCTGCGCGCTCAAGAACATGAAAGGCCTCATCCCGAATACCGAAAAGAGAAGATTCCACACGATGGGACTGCACAAACCGATCGCACACCTGAATGTGGGGATTCATCAGGACTTTATCGTGATAGATCACATCTGCGGAGACCTTGATTTTGAAGAGGGCGGAAGCCCTGTAGTCCGGAACTGCGTCATGACAGCCTGCGATCCGGTGCTGGTGGATGCATATGTATGCTCGCTGCTCGGCTATGAGACCGGTGATGTGGAGTATGTGGGCCTGGCAGACAGGCTCGGAATCGGCAGCAGCAATCTGACAGACCTCAGGCTAATAACCTGTGAGGGCGAGCCTTTCGAGGACCTGCCGGAGCACAGACATCTTGATGTCAGCTATGCTGTGGATGAAGTCGACTCCTGCAGTGCCTGCTACGGAGTACTCATACCGGCACTCGACCGCCTGAGAGAAGAAGGCCTTCTGGACAGGCTGCCGTCACAGATCAGCATCGGACAGGGACACAGGGGGAAGACCGGAAAGATCGGAGTCGGCAACTGCACTGCGAAGTTCGACTTCTGCATCAAAGGGTGCCCGCCGAAGGAAGAAGACATATATACTGCGCTGAGAGAACTGGCTCTAAGTAATAAGAAGTAACTGACTGTTAAGATCAGCAGCAATATCATAACCGACTGACAGAGGATCAGACACATGACTTACGAAGAAGCACTCGCATATCTTGAGAATTACACATGGAGCAAGACAAGGCTCGGGCTCGGACGCACAAGAGAGCTGACCGCAAAACTCGGTGATCCGCAGAAGAAACTCCGTTTTGTCCACGTTGCAGGCAGCAACGGCAAGGGCAGCACCTGCGCCATGACGGCATCGATCCTGCAGGCGGCGGGATATAAGACCGGTCTGTACACATCGCCATATATTCAGACCTTCTGCGAGCGCATACAGATAGACGGAGAGAACATCCCTGAGCACCGCCTTGCGGAGGTAACGGAAAAACTCCGCGACGCGGCTGAGACGATGGAGGACCATCCGAGCTGGTTCGAAATGGTTACTGCTGTGGCTTTTCAGTACTATCTGGAGGAAAACTGCGACATCGTCGTCCTCGAAGTAGGGATGGGAGGAGAATTCGACAGCACCAATGTCATAGACGCACCGGAAGTGGCAGTTCTCACCAACATCGGGCTTGAGCATACCGAATATCTCGGTAACACGATCGAAGAGATCGCACACACCAAGAGCGGGATCATCAAGCCGGGATGCAGAGTCGTTTCATATGACAATGTGCCTGAGGTAAAAGCGATCATCTCAGAAGTCGCAAAGGAGAATGACGCACCCCTTGTTTTCGCTGATCCGTCAGAGATAAAACTCATCAGCAGAGACCTTGACGGGCAGGTGTTCGAGTGGGAAGGGAAGACCTACAGGCTGCCTCTTCACGGGGAACATCAGCTGAAGAACGCATCCGTAGTGATGGAGATAGTACGTGAACTGAGAGAACAGGGCTGGGATATCCCTGATGAAGAAGTGCGTAAGGGCCTGGCAGAGGTTAAATGGCCGGCGCGCTTCCAGATACTCTCAAGAGACCCGCTGTTCATACTTGACGGGGGTCACAATCCGCAGTGTGCTGAAGCCATGACGGAAAGTCTCGACGCACTGCTTCCGGGACAGAAAGTCGACTTCCTTCTCGGCATTCTCGCAGACAAGGACTACACCCAGATGATAGACATCCTTGGTCCGTATGCAGCATCGTTCCACTGCATCGCGCCTGAGAATGAGAGAGCCCTCGGAGTGGAGGCGCTGGCGGATACCATCAGGGCAAGAGGCTTCGAGACATACGCATACAGCGATCTCGGTGAAGCGATCGGGGCAGTGTGCGGCAGCGCCGCAGCAAACAACAGGCCGGCAGTGTGCTTCGGGTCACTCTACCTCGCAGGCGAGGTGCTCAACTATTATGACAAAATATGACAACGGGGACGGTTCTCACTGTCATATGTGAGGATTGCGTGTCATCGGGCTGTCAATCATTGACCCGAATCTCGGCAGAATGCTATACTTATATAGTCAAATGGAAATTATCGGATGAACGGCCCGAGAGAGACCGCTTGCGGCGCCGAAGGTGAATG
>CAMIWY010000260.1 GCA_946402595.1 uncultured Clostridia bacterium | reverse complement strand
TACAAGAAAAGCTCTTAATCTTCAAGTTTTACTTTGTTTTCTTTCAGTACGCTGATCATTCATCCAGACTTTTCAGTTTTACCCTGAAATCAGTTCCGGCAAAAAGCAGATCAGTCATCGAGATGAAATTCTCCGACAGGTCACTTGCGTAATACCTGTCCTGCATGTCTGAATCAAGTGCAAGCATATCCTTTGCCCTCAGAAGTCCTGCAGCCTCACCGATTACTTCGGCCGACGAACTGTACAGTCGGACGTCCGGATAGTGTTTCCTGATGATGCCCGCTATCAGAGGATAATGAGTACATCCCAGGATCAGATCATGAACGTCTGTCCTCTCAATGAAGTCATCCATATAGTGTCTTACAGTAAGGTCCATGATCTCCGTATCAGTAAAGCCTTCCTCTATGAGAGGAACGATCGCAGGACATGCCAGACTGTGGACTTCTATATCCGGATCAAGCTCCTTCAGACTCTTTCCGTATACATCACTGTTGATAGTCGCCTTGGTCGCAAGCACTCCTACTTTTGTGCATCCGTCATTTACGACCTTTCTGACAGTCGGTCCTATAACACCGAGTATCGGTATGTCAGGATATCTCTCCCTCAGTGAATCGAGAGCCCATGATGTAACGGTATTGCAGGCGATGATTATCATCTTGGTATCCTTCGAAACCAGATAATCAACGATCTGAGTGGCAAATTTTCTGATGGTTTCCGGAGATTTTGATCCGTAAGGGGTCCTTGCGGTATCTCCGTAATATATGACTTTCTCTTCCGGAAGCATCTTGTGCAGCTCATATACGGACGTAAGCCCGCCGAGGCCGGAATCGAAAAATCCTATAGGTCTGTTATCCATTAACTGAATTATTCTCCTTTAATATATATCTCTGTCTCCTATCCCCATTTTTTGATAAGGGCTTCTATTTCAGCAGCAAAGGCTCTGAGGTGCTTGTTGGACCTGCCCTGGCAGCGGTCGATAAGCTGCATGAGCTTTTCTCCTGTTTCCCTGAGGTTGGTATAAGCTGATACAGCCCTCTGAGTGGATTCTGTGACCTTGTAGCCCGTCTCACGCTGATCCTGTCTGCTTCCGCCCTGTGCGCTCTTTCTGATGACAGGTACGATCTCACCCTTATGAACGAGGCTGCATTCAGCAAGATCCCATACCTCGCCGCTGTAAGGCGCTACTGCAGGCTTTCCTGTCAGCTTTGCAGCCTCCATGGCGAAGGACTCTGTGACTTCATTCTCTCCGTGATTGATGAAGACCTGTGTGGACGGATCAGCTTTGCCTATCCACTCAAGAAGATGCTTCTTGTCAGCGTGACTGCTGAAGGAATCCACCTGTCTTATCTCGGCCCTTACCTGAATATCTTCACCGAAGAGCTTTACATATTCCGCGCCCTCGAGGAGTTTTGCACCAACTGTACCCGCACTCTGATAACCGACAAACAGGATCGTGCACTCCGGTCTCCAGAGGTTGTGCTTGAGGTGATGTCTGATTCTGCCCGCCTCGCACATTCCGGAAGCGGAAATGATGATCTTAGGAGTGCTGTCCTCATTTATCATTTTGGACTCGTCACTTGAGACAGAGACCTTGAGATCAGGGAATGATACAGGATTGATGCCTGCATTGACAAGCGCAAGTGCCTCTTCGTCATAGTATCCGTTCATTTCCTTGCTGTATATATTTGTAGCTTCAACAGCCAGAGGTGAATCCACAACAACAGGGAATCCTTCATGGTTTTTCACAAGCCCCTGCTCTTTGATGATCCTGATGTAGTACAGGAGCTCCTGTGTTCTTCCTACTGCGAATGCAGGGATGACTACGTTGCCGCCTCTGTCAAGGGTCTTCTGGATGGCATCAGTAAGCTCTCCTACATAGTCAGGCTTCTCTGCATGAAGTCTGTCGCCGTATGTGGATTCGCATACAACATAGTCCGCATGAGGCGGATCCTGAGGTGATCTGATGAGCGGCTTGTCGAGATTGCCGAGGTCGCCCGAGAAAAGTATCGTCTTTTCGGTGTCCCCCTCCCTGAGTCTGAACAGGACGTTGGCTGACCCCAGAAGATGTCCTGCATCTGTATAGCTTATTGTCACACCGTCGAAGATCTCAGTTTCAGTGCCGTATCCCGAAGCAACGAAAAGCTTCATGGTATTCTGCACATCTTCCGTTGTATAGAGAGGTACGAATTCCTCTTCGCCGGATCTTCTGCCCTTGCGGTTCCTCCACTGGGCTTCAAACTCCTGAATGTGTGCAGAGTCCATCAACATGATCCTGCAGAGCTCTCTGGTAGCTTCAGTTGTATAGATCGGACCACTGTAACCGTTGGCTACAAGGAAAGGGATCTTACCTGTGTGGTCGATATGAGCGTGTGTAGCAACGATCGCATCTATATCTGACGGAGCAACAGGAATCTCAATGTTTTCAAATATATCAGCTCCCTGCTCCATTCCGCAGTCTACGAGAATGTTTTTCCCTGCTACTTCAAGGAGAGTACAGGAACCGGTTACCTCATGAGCAGCTCCGATAAAAGTGATCTTCATTGGTTTTTTGCCTCCAGGTGATTATGTGTTCAGTTGACCATAAAAATACAAGTTATTATAGCACGAAACGATGTATCTGACTCGGATTTTCACATCAAAATCACAAGAAAAAAATTTTTGAAAAATGTTAGCACTCGCTATTGACGAGTGCTAACAAAAGTGTTATAACTTAGTTGTCCTGAAGAGGACATATGAAACAGTTCAAAATAAGATTTACATATAAGGAGGCTACACTATGTTCTATCCAACACTTTTCAAAGATGATTTATTTGATGATTTCTTCGACTTCCCTTCATTCAGGGATTTTGACAAGGTTGACCGCAAGCTTTACGGCAAGCACGCCAATGGTCTTATGAAGACTGATGTCCGTGAAAACGAAGGCAACTATGAACTCGACATCGATCTGCCGGGCTTCAAGAAGGACGAGATCAGTCTTACACTCGACAATGGTTATCTGATCGTAGGCGCAGCCAAGACTGTCAACGAGGATGAAAAGGATTCAAAGGGCAAAATGCTCCGTCAGGAGAGATACTCCGGCGCTATGCAG
>CAMIWY010000259.1 GCA_946402595.1 uncultured Clostridia bacterium | reverse complement strand
GCAGTTATGCATTCTTAAATGCATCGATTGCAAAAGCTATTGAACCGCTACCCGTCAAGAGGACAGTGAAAAAACAAAAGATTTTGTCAACCAGTAACAGAAAATGTTACTGGTTGTTTTTTTGAGATAAGCAGACACTGTTTCACAGAGTCTGCATTGAAAGATGTGTCTCAGGCTTCGCCAGAGACGAAACGAATTGTTTCCTCGCCGGAAGGCAGCCAGCAAGCGTGTATCCACGCCTGTTGGTACGGGTAAGGATATTCCGTGTCACTACGTCAAGTGCTGCCCGGCCTTCGGCCAGCGTACTGTCACTTGACTCCGTTCCCGCTCCATGCATCTGTCGAAATGCATCGTAGATTCGAATGCAATTATGCTGCGAGAAGATATGAATTGTGTTTCTCAATCGGTGTCAGTATTCCGAATCTTCGCTGGTATCTCTCATTGTTATAGTAATAAATATAGTTTTCGATCATAGACACGAGCTCTTCGCGACTACTGAAACGTTTACCATAGTAACGTTCTCTTTTAAGGATCCCCCAGAAGCCTTCCATCGGACCGTTGTCTATGCACTTCGCTACTCTGGACATGCTTTGCGTCATGCCAGCATTCTCCAGTTTGGTATGGAATGTCCGGTTGGTGTACTGAAATCCACGGTCGCTGTGGCAAAGAGGGGTAGCTCCCGGATTAGCGGCTATTGCCTGATCAAAAGTAGTGAACACCAGAGGATTGTCATTACGGTTACTGATCACATATGACACGATCCGTCTGTCATAGAGATCCAGGATAGCGCTGAGATAGACTTTATGTTTGTCCTTGTTCTCATCATACCACTTGAACTCAGTGACATCTGTGAGCCATTTCTCATTCGGCTTATCAGCTGTGAATTCTCTGTTCAGGATGTTCTCTGCGATGAACTGCGGGTTATCCGCCTGACGTGTGCATCCGTGGTTTGCATACTTGATCGTGGATTTGATGTCTTTTGCTCTGCAGATCCTGAGAACTCGCTTGTCGTTGACTTTTATGCCATAGTCGCGATACAGGTCATCATTTATTCTGCGGTATCCCTTGGACGAGTCCATCATATGGATCTTTTCGATCTTCTCCGCGATGGCTCTGTTTTGCCTGACTCTTTCTCCGACATCACCGCGCAGCCACTTGTAGTATGCTGACCTTGAGACGTGCAGTATCCGGCAGCATGGCTCGACCGGATAGCTATATGCTTCGGTGCAGTACTTGATGGAACTGTAGAGGTGTGACTGCCTTACTTGCGATAGATATCCTTCCTCTCCAGTTCCTTGACTTTTTTTAACAGGTCACGCTCCATCTTAGTCATGTACAGTTCATGCTCGAGCTGAGCCATTTTGATCTTGAGTTCCTCGACCTCGCTGCGAGGTTCCTGATCGGCCTTGCGTCTGCCGCGACGATCTTCCAGGCCAGCTTCCCCGAGCTCCTTGTAGCGCTTCACCCAACCATAGACCTGCTGGTAACTAACGTTGTACTTGATGGCAGCTTCGCCATAGTTGCAGCCATTGGCAATACAATCCTTGACGATCTGGATGCGCTCTTCTTTAGTGGTGTTCCTAGATGTCTTCATACGGCTTCCTCCTGACATCTTATGCTGTGAGAAGTCTTTGCCGTTATTATACATCTTTACCCATTTTCTAAGTTGAGATGAATCTTTTAATCCGTATTTTGCTGCGATCTCTCTCAGAGACCCTTCACCACGCAGATAGCTTTGAACTGCCCGCAATCGTATTTCATTGGAATAAACGTTATTTTTACCTGTATCCAGAAAAGCAAGCTCACCATTTTCTCGGTATCTATAAACCCATGCGCGTACAGTTGATTCGTCAACACCTAACTGCCTTGCTGCATCAGCTTTACTTATTTTCTTTTCAAAACACAGCTTTACATACTTCAGTTTTATATCTACTGGTACCTTTAAGCCTTTTCTCCCCATATGAAAACTCCCTTCATGACTAACAGTGTTTGTATTTTTCACTGTCTCTCATAAAGGGAGCGTATCACATTTTGATCCCGGGTGATTTTCATGTATAGATGATGCATCTTAGATTTAAGTTTATTCCGCAGGACGTGTAAGGGAATGCACCGCATAGTCCAGAAATTTCTTGGAAGCAGCAGTCATGTGTTCCTCGGACGTGTATGCTATCCCGAATGTCACTGTTGAAGGGGGATCCAGCGGCAGCTTGACCAGATGATCATTCCAGTACTGCGCTGCCAGCTCATTGCATATCGTCACACCCAGTCCCATCCTGACCATGGCCAGAGCGGCCGGAGTGTCATACGTCTTATACTTTACTTGCGGCTTGATGTGGCTGTTGTTGAATATCTCAAGTATCTCCGCATCATTGCCCCACGAGGTCATGATGAACTGATCTTCTGCCAGCCTTGAAACCGGATAGCTGTCATCTGATGCACAGATGTGACCCTCAGGCACAACAGCTATCATCTCTTCATCTGCCAGAGGTATCCATTCGTAATCCATCGGTTCGGCATAAGCCAGAAAGCCCATATCAGCTTCATGCTGATCGAGATGCTGGAATATTTCCTGCCTTACCCCTTCCATGATGCTGAATTCTATATGGGGATAATCTGCCTGAAAGTTCCTGACCAAGCCGGGCAGCCATGTCGTCGCTACGCTCGGATATGCAGCAATAGTCAGATTACCTACAGACAGTCCCTGCATTTCCTCAGCAAGCTCATACATCTCCTTCTCCCGCGCAAGATATGATCTGACGATCGGAAGCAGTCTCATGCCTTCTGTCGTCGGCTTCACACCTTTCTTAGATCTTATCAGGAGATTCAGCTTCAGATCCTTCTCAAGAGCCGCAACGAGCTGACTGATCGCTGACGGAGTATAGCCCATGGCTTCGGCAGCCGCTTTGAAGCTGCCTCGCTCAGCTGATTCAAGAAAAGCCCTGCACCTTGCGCTTTCCATTTCCTACTTGAAATACCTCACTGCGCTTTCAAACATGTGGATGAAATACTTGCCTTCAACGTTCTTATACAGTCCTTTTCCGACTCTCTCTGCGTGAGCCATCTTACCGAACACTCTGCCGTCCGGTGAA
>CAMIWY010000258.1 GCA_946402595.1 uncultured Clostridia bacterium | reverse complement strand
AAGACAATACGGATCCAGCTCGAGCAGACGTGTCATAAGGCATGGCAGCTCGAGCAGAAGAAGCTCTTCCGGCTCGAAGAAAATCACTATAGCACTTGAACCTAATGGCGGCACCTGCAGTCAGGAATCTGTTCGTGTTACTGTGGGTGGAAAGTATGGAAAACTGCCGAAAGCCACATGGTCAGAGCACAAGTTCCTCGGATGGTATACCAGGGAATCCGGGGGAAGCAAAGTAACTGATAACAGCAAAGTTCCGGCTTCGGGAGATCGTATCCTGTATGCGCACTGGGATCCTGAAGGTGAAATAACTGAAGGAAAAAAAGTTAAACTTGACAAAAACAGTCCGGCAGATGCAATCAGAGAAGCAGAACTATCTGCATCAGAGACAACTCTCGAGGAAGGGGATATCTATCCGGAGTTACCTTCTCCTTCCTGTGTGGGGTTTGAGTTCAAAGGCTGGTATACTGCAAAAGAAGATGGCAGTGGAACCATAGCCGAGAAAGGAAAGAAGGCATCGGGCACGGCTGATCCGATAACGCTTTATGCTCACTGGGAGAAGAAAGTGCAGGAATACCTGACGGCCAAGCTCAATGACGCTGCTTCAGCGATTCCTGACGAAGACTTATTAACTTATAGTGTCAGCAGTGATCATACCGAATTCCTGCAGGATTGCGGAATGAAAAAAGGCGGAGACGATTATGACTATCTGATTTTCTTCGGAAAAGAAGAGGATGCAGTGGCGGGCGACAAGCCTACGATCGTTATACCTGATAAGGCCATAAAGGGAACGCAGGAGGAGCAGTTGTTGTGTAAGTACAAGCTCATTACAACACTGTATGAAAAAACCGGGCTTGATCCTTCAGCTGCTGCAGAAGAGCTGGGCATCGATGCTGAAAAGCTGGAAGAGATAGAGAAAGAAATCGTTATTATAGATGCTGCCGCTGAAGAACCTGCAGATGGCGGAGAAGGAACCGGAGGAAATGAAGAAGGCAATGAAGGTTCCGAAACCGGCGGAGAAGGAGAAGGCGGAGAATAAACGCAGGACGATATAGAATGGAAGAGAAGAGAAGAACCGGTAAAGTCACAATAATAAGCCGCGAGAGCGACGAGAAGACGCTGGATATCGCAATGCTCGAAGAAGAGCTTAAGAGCCGCGGGATAGAGACCGAGACGATGACTAAGCTGTTTACCAAAGACAAGAGCGCAGGCGATCTCGCGGGATACCTTGGTACGGTCGCAAAGCAGGAGGCAGCTATACTCAAGTCAGATGTTGTGGTGCTTGATACCTACAATATCCCGGTCAGCATGCTGCCGCGCATCGGCAGGACAAAAGTGATCCAGATGTGGCACGCGCTCAGTGCAGTAAAGAAGTTCGGATGGCAGACGGTCGGAAGTGAAGACGGCACATCCGAGAGGACAGCAACACTGATGCGTATGCATAAGGGATATGACTATGTGATCGCACCGAGTGATGCAACAGCAGATATTTTTGCAGAAGCGTTCAGAACAGACAGGAGCAAAATAGTCAAGCTCGGACTTCCGAGGATCGACTACATCAACAGTGCTGTCAGTGGTGATGCGAGGTTCAAGACTTTCGGAGCTATATACGCACTGTATCCTGAACTGGCCAAGAGCAATGACAAGAAGATCGTTCTCTATGTTCCTACATTCCGCAGGGACGGCCTCCCGGACATCAAGGGGCTTGCCGAAGCACTTGATCCGGAGAAGTACGCGCTGATCGTAAGCCTGCATCCTCTGTACAGGCCTGATGAAGAACTGCCGCAGGCAGACCACATCATTTACGAAGAGAATATATCATCTTTCGATCTCCTGGGAGTAGCAGACATCATCATAAGCGATTACTCATCCATGGTAGTTGAGGCTACACTGGCAGATAAGCCGCTGTATCTGTATACCTATGATATCGATCAGTACAGCGAGACGACCGGGCTTAACATGGACTTCGATGCAGAGGCTATCGGAAAGTATGTATTCCGAAATGCAGATGAACTAGCAAAGGCACTCGCCGAGCCTTATGACATGGAAGCGCTGAGAGCCTTCAGGAACAAGTACATTGAAGTAGATACAGAGAACTGCACGGGACAGCTTGCAGACTTTATTGAGTCACTCCTTCCGGAGAAGACAGTGAGCAGTGTGCAGGTTGATCCTGAGCCGGTGCAGGAAGAGAAAACAGAAGAGAACAGGGAGCCGGCAATTCCGAGAGGACTTAAGGAAGACTGAAAAGACTGCAATGAGCGTAACTAAAAAAGTAAAAAAAATAATATTTGGTATCGCCAAGAAGAACAAGGCATTCCGCCTTGTGTTCAGGGGCAGCAGAGATACTGCATACAGAGCCAAGATGACCCTCGACGATCCGTTCGGAAAGCTCGATGACAAGCTCATATATTTCCGTACGTTCTCGGGACGCGGATACAGCGATTCTCCTAAGGCGATGTATGAATACATGCTGACAGCTCCTGAGTATAAGGACTTCAGATTCATATGGTGCTTTAAGGTGCCGGAGAAATTTGCATTCCTGAAAAATGACAGGACTGAACTGGTCAAATTCAGGACAAAGGCAGACAACAAAGCTCTCAGAAAAGCAAAGTACTGGATCACCAATTACAGGATGCTCAATTACCAGTATCCGAGGAAGGGACAGATATACGTTCAGTGCTGGCACGGAACTCCGCTCAAAAGACTCGGCTACGACCTTGAGTCCAGCGACAATGTTATGAACTCAATGTCAGAGATCAGAGAGAAGTACAGATCGGATGCCAGGAAGTTCACCTACATCCTGTCGCCGTCGCCGTTCTGCACGGAGAAATTCGCTTCAGCGTGGAATCTTGTGAAAACTCACCAGACTCATAAGATAATCGAAGAAGGATACCCGCGTAATGACAGGCTGATCAATACTACTCCTGAGGAGAGAGAAGAACTCAGAAAGAAACTCGGAGTAGAAGGCAAGAAGGTCATTCTGTATGCACCGACATGGAGAGACAATCAGCACACCAGCGGTGAGGGATATACCTACAAGACTGAGGTGGATTTTGATAAGCTGAGAGAAGGCCTCGGCGATGATTACATCATCCTGTTCAGAG
>CAMIWY010000257.1 GCA_946402595.1 uncultured Clostridia bacterium | reverse complement strand
GAACGACAACGGCGTAAAGTGCGTACCGTTCAGCGCAGGCTTCTTCGTAACAGTCGCATGCGACGATGCTGCATCGGTATGTGCAAAGCTCGAGGAGCAGGACATCTACTGCCTTGCGCTGCCTAAGGGCATCAGAGTGTCCATCGCATCCATCTCAAAAGAGAAGTGCGTAAAGTGCGCTGAGGCAATTGCAAAGCTTGTGAAATAGTTTGCCGCTGCCATCGCGATGTTGGTGAAGTAGTGGTCCTCTACATGGATAAAAGTGTATGCGGGACCAACAGATGGATCATCATGTGGTCTGCGAATTTGGCAAATTGCATACAATGTGTTAAATTAAGTATAGGAATAAGTTATATCTCACAGGAAAGGACATGCGGCGGATGTATAAGACGATCGGTATCGTAGGCGGGATGGGGCCTGCAGCAACAGCGGATCTCATGAAGAAGATAACGGACATGACTGACGCTGACTGCGATCAGGAGCACATCCATCTTCTTATCGACTCGAATGTAAATATACCTGACCGCACAGCCGCCATACTCCACGGCGGAGAGAATCCGGTGCCGGAGCTCCTGGCTGCATCAAAGCGCCTTGAGTCTATCGGAGCGGACTTTCTGATAATGCCTTGCAACACAGCGCACTGGTTCATCCCGGCACTGGAGTGTGAAGTCGGCATACCTTTCCTGAACATGCCTGCTGAGACGGCCCGTCTTCTTAAGGAGATGGACGTTGAGACAGCAGCGGTTCTGGCTACAGATGGCACCGTGCAGAGCGGCCTCTATGAAGAGGCTCTTCGCGCGGAGGGCATCTCAGCTATATATCCGGATGATGAGCAGCAGAAGACGGTGATGTCTCTGGTATATGACTATATCAAGAGAGGCACACTTGACCCTGCACAGCTGCCGCATGATGAGATGGCTGCGATCTGCAGCAGTCTCAGAGAAAGGGGCGCGACAGCGATTTTGCTCGCCTGCACCGAACTCCCGGTGGCCTTCGACCTTATGGGGCTTTATGAGGACGACTGCGTCGATCCTACATCTGTCCTGGCGGGAGCCGCAATACGGGAGGCAGGAGCACAGCTCAGACCGGGAGTACGTTATTGAGAGGTTTCAAAGGTTATTTCTAGGGTTTTAACAGAGAGAGGTAAAGAGTATGCAGAAAATCAAACAATCATTGCCGCTGCAGATATTCATCGCCCTGGGCCTTGGTATCGTAGCCGGACTCATCTTCCTGTCCGCAGGAGAGAATGCTGTTGCGTTTACCGTATCCTACATCAAGCCGATCGGAACTATTTTCCTGAATCTTCTTAAGTTCATCGTAGTGCCTATCGTAATCACTTCGATCGTTCAGGGTGTTGTTTCACTGTCGGACATCAAGAAGGTAGGAACGATCGGTCTCCGTACCATCATCTACTACTTCTGCACAACAGCTATCGCTATCACTATCGGACTTATCTTTGCGAACCTGTTCAAGGGCACATATAAGGTTCTCCAGACATCTGACCTCGCTTATGAGGCAGCAGAGCCTACAAGCTTCATGGACACGATCGTAAACATCTTCCCGTCCAACCTCTTCCAGCCGATGGTTGACTCCTCGATGCTGCAGATCATCGTGATCGCGATCTTCGTAGGATTCGGAATCATCATCGCAGGTGAGAAGTCACAGGCATTCAAGGAATGGATCGACAGCTGCTATGAAGTATTCATGGTCATCATGAAGGGTATCATCAAGGTAACACCGATCGCAGTATTCTGCCTGATCACTCCTGTAGTTGCAGAGAATGGTCCTGCAGTTCTCGGATCACTCGCAATGGTACTTCTGACAGCTTACCTTGCTTACTTCACACACGCACTGATCACTTACTCGATCGCAGTAAAAACACTCGGACATATGGATCCGATCAAGTTCATCAAGGGTGCATTCCCTGCATTCCTGTTCGCGTTCTCAAGCACATCCTCGATCGCTACACTGCCGGTCAGCCTGGAGTGTGCTGAGAAGATGGGTGCCCGCAGAGACGTAGCAAGCTTTACGCTTCCGCTCGGCGCTACCATCAACATGGACGGTACTGCTATCTATCAGGGTGTATGCGCGATCTTCATCGCAAGCTGCTTCGGCATCCAGCTGACATTCGGCCAGATGCTGACGATCGTACTTACAGCTACACTCGCTTCCGTAGGTACAGCAGGAACACCTGGTGCCGGCATGATCATGCTCGCTATGGTACTCCAGTCAGTAGGTCTGCCTGTTGAAGGTATCGCACTCGTTGCCGGCGTTGACCGTATCTTCGATATGGGACGTACAGGCATCAACGTAGTAGGCGACCTGTCTGCTGCAGTGATCGTCAGTGATTACGAGACCAGAAGAGAAGCAAGAGAAGGCAAGAAGGCTGCTGCAGAGGCATAAGCTGAAGCACTGCTTCTAGACTGAAAGATACAGAGGCCCGGTCCGCCGGGCCTTTTGTAATGCCATTTTTTGTTGTATTGCGAAATGGGTGCTGTATGTGCTTGTAGAATGAAATAAAACACCGAAACTGGTAAAAAGTATCGAAACTTGACGAATTTTAAGAAAAGTCTACTAAAAACGTTGAAATTTCAAGGGTTTGACCAATTTTTTTATTTGTAGCGTTTCTATACAGATGGTAAGATTTAGATAATAGCGCAGTATGCAAAAGTATGTTATGCGCGCAACCTGTTTTTGCATTGCAGAAAAATATCAGAAGAGGAAAGAAAGATGTCAACTAAACGTAGTGGAGCAAAACTTTTATCCATACTCATGATCGCGGCAATGCTGCTGACCTATAACAGCAGTATCCCGATGGCTGTATGGGCAGCTAATGAAGCTGAACCGGAAGTCAGCGAAGAGCTGCAGACTCCGGAAACGGGAGATGTAGCAGAAGAGGCGACAGATCCTGCCGAGAGCCAGGCCGGGGCAAATGACTCAGATCTCGAAGAAGAGAACGCTGACAATGCCTATGAGGAAAAAGGCGAGGGCGCGGAGAAATCAGAAGCAGCAGAAGCTAAGACAGACGCTGAAGCTGCGGAAGAGGAAAAAGATGCCGGACCTGCAGATAAGAAAACTGAATATGTCTACAGTGACAAGCAGATCAAGGTT
>CAMIWY010000256.1 GCA_946402595.1 uncultured Clostridia bacterium | reverse complement strand
AGCTTCTTCCTGATCATGAGTAATGTACAGGAAAGTAATTCCGAGCTCCTTTTTGAGTCTTACCAGCTCGTATTGCATTTCCTGTCTGAGTTTAAGATCGAGCGCGCCAAGAGGCTCGTCAAGCAGCAGTACGCGCGGCTCATTTACGATAGCTCTTGCCATAGCGATTCTCTGCTGCTGTCCACCGGACATCTGATCGATCCTTCTGTTCTCGAATCCGTCCAGGTTGACGAGCTTGAGTGCGTATTTGATTTTGTCCTTGATATACTGCTCAGACTTGTTCTTGACCCTCATTCCGAACGCGATGTTTTCCCCTACCGACATGTGCGGGAACAGTGCGTAGTTCTGGAATACAGTGTTGAGATGTCTCTGATTGGCCGGAAGATCAGTTATGTCCTTTCCGTCGAAGAACACCCTTCCCTCGTCGGGCTTTTCAAACCCGCCGATTATTCTCAGAGTTGTTGTCTTGCCGCAGCCCGAAGGCCCCAGAAGTGTTACGAACTCATTTTCCGCAACACTAAGGTCGATGCCGTTAAGCACCACAGTATCGTCAAAACTCTTGACAATATGTTCAAGCCTGATAAGTTCGCTCAATAAAGTCTCCTCCCGAATTACTCTGCTTTGAGTCCCAGTTCATCAAGAACTCCGAGGATCGATTCCATCTGAGTTCCTTCGTTGAATTCGATCTTGCCCTGATCTGCCTCCTGTGAGAGAACAGGATCGATCGGAAGCCTCTCGAGAAGCCTGATGCCGTTTGCAGCTGCTACTGCCTCTGCCTGGCTAGGTCCGAACATCTCGATCTTGCGTCCGCAGTCAGGACATGTGATATAGCTCATATTTTCTACAAGTCCGAGGACAGGAATGTTCATGAGGTTAGCCATGTTTACAGCCTTGGCAACTATCATGCTTACCAGATCCTGCGGGGATGTTACTACGATGATTCCGTCGATAGGAAGTGACTGGAATACAGTCAGCGGAACGTCACCTGTCCCCGGAGGCATGTCGATGAAGAGTACATCGAGGTCTCCCCAGCATACATCTGTCCAGAACTGCTCGACGACGCCGCCGATTACCGGACCTCTCCATACTACAGGGTCAGTCTCGTTCTCAACCAGAAGATTGATGGACATGAGGCTGATTTCAGTAGGAGTGACCGCCGGCATGATACCGAAATCGGAACCGAATGCCTTGCTGTGTACGCCGAACATCTTAGGAATGGACGGTCCTGTGATATCCGCATCCATGATACCTGTCTTATAACCGTTTCTTGTTGCAGCCAGTGCGCTGAGTGCAGTTACCATTGACTTTCCGACTCCGCCCTTACCGCTGACAACTCCGATCACCTTCTTGACCGAGCTGTGCTCATTCAGCTGAGCCTTCTGGATACCGCCGCTTCTTGAAGGGCAGTCTGCTCCGCAGCTGCTGCAGTCATGTGTACAGTTTTCATCAGGTGCACCCTGGTCATCTGCCTGGTGCATCACAGGCATCATTCTTTCTACCTTAAGCATTTTTTCATCTCCTCCAACTTGCTTTTTTGCTCAGTTTGAACATTATATATACTTTACCGCGTAAAATCTATCAAAACTGGTAAAATATTTGTTTAATTATCAGATTAACGCAGGATCATACCATTACAGGCCCGCCAGGCTGCTCATCTCCGACAGCATCCCGCCGAGGATCGCATCTCTCAGAGCTGCGTTGGTCGCTGCATCAGTGTGCCACTTGCCGTCCTGCTCTTCGCAGTTTATATCCACATTGGCAATGTATTTCTTATCCGCAAGGCTGCTGAGATTCCTGAACAGCGTCTCATACAGCTGTGCCGAATCAAAATTCTCCTTGCCGTCGCCGGACTTTTTGCTTTCATCATTCTCGTAAGGCTCAAGGAATTCCGTCCAGGACTTCAGATATTCGCTGGCAAAATCATATGTCGTTATGCGAACATGCACCACCGTTCCGTCATCTGTCCTGTCGGCCCCTGTTATGGCATAGTCGAATTCGCCCGCCTTGCCCAGGAACATCTCATAGTATTCCCTGCCCTGATCACTCAGCATGCCTTCAAGCTCCGCATTGATCTTGGGATCGAGTTCGACATAGCGCATCGACTCAAGATCCTCACTGACCTTGAGTTCAGCACCGCTCTGCCCGCTGCATCCGGCCAGCATAAGAGTAAGGACCATGACTGCTGCAACTACGGCGGCCGTTATTGAATACTTATGTTTCATTCTGTTCATACACATCACTGTCTGCCTCTATTTTCTGACCACAGTCCGTGCAGTACCATCGAAAACCGTGATACCTGCCTTATCGAGAGCCGGTAGGAACTCAGCCGCATACTTACGGGAAGTGCCGATAGAATCTCTGAACTCCGCCAGGGTGAACGTCCCCTCAAAGGAATTTGCGGTCCGGAGCACTGCTTCCCATGCATCTGCCGATATATAGTATGAAGGATTGACCTTGATTATGTGACCCTCTCCGGCCAGATCACTGAGTATGGCATTAATAACACCCTTGTTCTTATCCAGCGCCATTACATCGTCAGTCCTGATCATCTCAAGCCCGGCCTCTGCGTACATGCCAGCTATGCGGTTCTTCAGGCTGAGCTGCTCCGGCGTGTATTCGATCCTGAATCCGCTGAGAGCGATCGACTTGCCGTGATCTTCGATGACCCCGTTATCCATAAGATACTTTATCGCCCCCTGGATGAGCTTGTCATCTTCGGTATGCCAGGATTCCCTCAGTCTTGAGAGCAGTTCCTGTCTCGGAATGCCGTCAGCAAGAGGATTCGCATCGTGATATACATTGATGATATCCTCGAGCCCCGACTTCATCTTTTCAAATTTTGCCCTGCTGAGAAGCGTTCTGTCAGGGAGTCTTACAAGAGGGCTGTCTCCGCCTTCACCTGCTGTCATCCCGGCTGTGAACTTCTCCATCTCGTCAGGGAGAAGCCCCAGCTCATGGGCGAGCTCTTCCTGCCTTACGAATCTGTGCTCTCCTGACTTGGCCGCGATTATGTCCTCAGTGCTGCCGGCTGCAAGGATTTCCATGCCTGCGAGCACTTCCTCGCGGTTTCTCTTGTGCTTGAGCGGCAGAGTATCCAGTACAGTACCGCCTCCGACAG
>CAMIWY010000255.1 GCA_946402595.1 uncultured Clostridia bacterium | reverse complement strand
ATCTGCGGCACCCAGTAAACTGATGTACTGACGAATGTGCCGATCCTGATCGTTCCCCTGTGCAGTCCCTGTATCTCAGCCATCTCCTGATCAAGCTTCTCTTCGCTTCTTATGAGCTCCCTCATGGCCGGTATCAGCATCTGTGCCTCATTGGTTGGCTCGACTCCCCTGTTGGTCTTGACCAGCAGCGGAAAACCGATTTCATCCTCAAAAGCCTTCACTGTCTGTGTCAGATACGACTGGGTATATCCGAGAGTCTGACCTGCTTTGGTCAGGCTTCCTTTGTCTATTGCGGTAAGTAAAATCCTTATTCTCTGTGTGTTCAAATCTACTTCTCCAATTGGGTAAAAAATTGCGCAACTCTAGTAATTTCAACGGTTACGCGCCCCTCTATTGTTCTTTTCGCGAACAATGCTGTCAAAATATTAACAAAGATTGATTATAAAAGCAACTTTATGATAGGTTACAGCCGTAAGCCAAATATTCGAGTGAAGCACCTACGGAAAGATCACAGCCGGTACGACAACTGACTGCGACCAGTCGCAATGCAGTAACGGTATGTGGCACCGAAGAAGAAAGCATATGCCCTCATCAGAGCATGTGTGAAGCTTTCAGGTAAATGGACGTAGTGCGGACGAGACTCTGGAGAGAGCCGCTGCGGCGGCCACCGAAGAAGTAATACTTTCAGGTAAAAGGTACAGGGAGCATGATGCAATAGTTTTGCATGCATGCTCCCTGTTTGTTTTATTCAGAAGCATTTTTCTTCCCAAGCTGTTTCTGGCAGCACGCTGTTTCCGCGCCTGTCCCCGCTTCATGGAGTGTTTACGGAGATAAGTAAGGAGAGAAAAATGGAAACTATCGCTAGTATTAATTCTGCCATCAACAATTTCGTATGGGGCGTGCCTGCAATGGTGTGCATCTTCGGAATTGGCCTTTACCTGAGTATCAGGACCGGTTTCATCCAGATCCGCAAGTTCGGACTCGCGATGAAAGAGACTTTCGGCAAGATCTTCAACAAGGACGCCACAGCTGAGGGAGCTATCTCCCCTTTCCAGGCGCTGTGTACAGCACTCGCGGCGACCGTCGGAACGGGTAACATCGCAGGCGTAGCCGGCGCTATCGCCATAGGCGGCCCTGGAGCAGTCTTCTGGATGTGGATATCCGCTCTGCTCGGAATGTGCACCAAGTTCTCGGAAGTAACACTCGCTGTTCACTTCAGAGAGATCGATGACACAGGCACATACGTAGGCGGACCTATGTACTACATCAAGAACGGACTCGGAAAGAACTGGAAGTGGCTCGGATCACTGTTCGCTATCTTCGGCGTTCTCGCTGTATTCGGAACAGGTAATGCTACACAGGTCAACACGATCACAACATCGATCGATACCGCTCTCACATCCTTCAACGTAATGGGTGAAGGCGGGATCAGGACACTCAACCTGATCATCGGAATCATCCTCGCAGTTCTGATCGCATTCATCCTGATCGGCGGCGTTCAGAGAATCGGAGCTGTTACTGAGAAACTCGTTCCGTTCATGGCTGTATTCTACATCCTGCTCGGACTCGGCGTTATCGTCATCAACTGGAGATATGTTCCGTCCGCTATCGGTTCAATCTTTGCAGGCGCATTCAGTCCTTCAGGTGTTACCGGCGGTGTTGTAGGAAGCATGTTCCTCAGCGTTCAGAAAGGTATCGCAAGAGGTATCTTCTCCAACGAGGCAGGACTTGGTACAGGTTCAATGGCACACGCCAGCGCTGACGTTAATCACCCTGTAAAGCAGGGATTCTTCGGAATCTTCGAGGTATTCGTAGATACTATCGTTATCTGCACAATGACAGCACTTATCATCCTCTGCGGACGCGCTCAGTTCGAGTATGGCGTACCTGCAGGAGCTGAGATCACGATCCAGGGCTTCACAAACACATACGGAAGCTGGGTATCAGTCTTCACAGCTGTAGCAATGTGCTGCTTCGCATTCTCGACTATCCTCGGATGGGGACTCTACGGAACAAGATGCTCTGAGTTCCTCTTCGGAAGCAAGGCTGCAAAGCCTTTCCTGATCCTCTATGCACTCGTAGCTATCCTCGGTGCAACAATGGATCTCGGAATCATCTGGGAAGTTGCAGAGACATTCAACGGACTCATGGCTATTCCTAACCTGATCGGAGTATTCCTCCTCTCAGGCACAGTAGTAAAGCTCGTAAAGAACTACTTCAGTGAGGACGAAGAGTACGTATCCTACTGGGATTCACAGAAGAACGCTTAATTACCAAGCCTTCACAAATTCACTTTACATATAGAAAACAGCGGACCTGTTTCAAAACGGGTTCGCTGTTTTCTTATACTCTGCATTCACTTCATTTTGCACAGCACATGGTATGTGTACTATTGTGCATTGTCTTTTTTCTTTGCTTTAAGATCCTCTATGATCCTGTCTATTTCCTGTTCAGACGGCTGTTCGCATCCCTGCCCCATCTGATGCTTCGCACAAGATCCTGCATACGGGCATCCGATGCACGCCGTGCCCTTTTTCTTCTCCTTGTATATGTATCTTGCGGCAAAGAAGAGCATCAGTACCACAGCCAGTCCGGCTATAAATGTTGCCATGTTCATTTTCTCTGCCTCCTTTCCGGTTCTGCTTCTGTATTATTATAGCCAATTATTATCCCTGTTCAATACTCCGGAAAACAATACACGGCACTTCTCTGCGCCGTGTATCGTAGGAAGTATTCCTAACGGTCAAGACATTTATTCAATGTCTGTATGGATTATCTTAAGCAGCTGCGCTGCCGGCTTTGCCCTTGTGCAGTTCGTACTGCTCATCGAAGTGTGCTCTTACCTTCCTTGAAACAAGGATGAGGATAGCGACCATGCATGCTACTGCGATGAGTCCAGGCAGGAATCCTGCAGCCAGGTGGCCTTCAGTCATGAGAGTACCGATCTGGTTGACCAGGAACGCGATCGTATATCCTGTTCCCAGCTGGAGTCCGATAGCACCCCACAGCCAGCCCTTGCTCTGCATCTCAGAGTTCATAGCTCCGATAGCTGCGAAGCACGGAGGTGTATAGAGATTGAAGAACAGATAAGCAAGTGCTGTAACTGATGTCAGTCCCATTGTAGCAGCAA
>CAMIWY010000254.1 GCA_946402595.1 uncultured Clostridia bacterium | reverse complement strand
TTCGCTCCTAAGAACGTAGACATCAAGGCTATGGTCGACAGAGCGACAGAGGCAGGAAAGCCTGCCAATGCTAATCCGTGGAAATAGTAGAAGAGAAAGGTAAGGTGCTGACACTATGATAATGCCTATTGATATCGATAAGAAAGAATTCAGCCGCGACAAGAGAGGATACAATTCAAGAGAAGTTGACGAGTTCCTCGACATCATCGTTGCAGATTATGAGAAGATCCTCAACGACAACAGATCCATGGCTCACAAGATCAAGGCCCTGGAGAAGCAGCTCGAAGAGGCTCAGAAGGATGACAACGCTATGCTCGATACTCTCGAGACCGCTAAGAAGCTCATGGCTGACATCTCCGCAAGCGCCGAGAGAAGAGCTGAGCTCATGATGAGAGATGCTGAACTCGAGGCTGAGAACATGCTCCTCGACGCTAAGGTATCTGTCAGACAGCTCAGCGACGAGCACGTTATTCTCAGCAACAAGGTTCAGAGACTCAGAGCTAACTTCAAGAAGATGCTTGAGGCAGAGCTGCAGAGCCTGAATGATGATGTATACGGACTCCTTGATGACCTCGACAGAAGCGATGTTGCATCCATCGACAAGGAACTCGGACTCGATATCCCTGCTGCTCCGGCTGTAACAACTGAGATGCCTGCTGCCAGCTCGGCAACTATCGTAGTAAGCGACAAGCCTGCAATGGACATCCCGGCTTCTGAGCCTGTTACCGATCTCGGCCACGCTACCATTTCCGACCTCTCCGAGGGACTCAAGAAGATGGCAGAAGAGCCTGCATCGATAGGGGATACGATCATCCTCAAGTAAGGTTTTCTTCGGATCATACGGCATTGCCGTATGGACGAGAACCTTGATCTCCGGAGACAAGCTCCTCCGATAGAAGCATCCTTTGAATATACGGGAAAAGAGACTCAGGAAGTGACTCCTTCCATTGAAAAATGAGAGGGGTTCACTTCTTTTCTCTTTATTTGAGAAACCTCTGATGTTGCAAGCAGGCTTGCAGGAATGATAAAATAACTCCGTATGGCTTACGATGGAATCATTACATATGCAATAACGAAAGAGCTGGCGGAGAGGATTACTCTGGGCAAGATAGAGAAGGTCTATCAGCCGGGGTCTGAGGAGCTGCTCTTACATATACATACGAGAAACGGCAATGTCCGTCTCTTTATTTCGTGCAACAGCCAGTCGGCGAGAGTATGCCTGACAACCGGGACATACGTGAACCCGGATCAGCCGCCGACTTTTTGCATGCTGCTCAGAAAGCACCTGCAGGGCGGACGCATCACCGAGGTGAGGCAGAAAGGCTCTGAGAGGATCATAGAGATAGATATAGAGGCACAGAACGAGCTGGGATTCTCGGTCAGCAGACGTCTCATCGTAGAGATAATGGCCAAGCACAGCAATATCGTGCTCGTGGACATAGAGTCGGGAAAAATCATCGATTCAATCAAGAGGATATCCATCGATGTGAACAGATACCGGCAGCTGCTTCCGGGCATCGTCTACCAGTATCCTCCTGCACAGGACAAGATCCCGTTCAGGGAGATCACAGCCGATACCGAGCTGCCGCATGATGACAAGGCCCTTATGAGCCGTGTCGCAGGCATATCTCCGGCGATAAGCAGAGAGCTCCTGAGCGGCTGCAGTGAGGTCCATGACATCAGAGTCCGGTCCACAGAGCCTGCAGAGAGACTCGTTAAGATACTTGAGTCAGTAGATGACGGGACCTGTGTCCCTAGGATATATTCGGATGACGGCACTCCGCGTGAGTTCCACATCACCGGACTGACGGAATATGAGGAGCTGGACAGAACCGATTTTGCCAGCCTGTCTGAGTGCGTGGAGTTCTTCTTCAGCAACCGTGAGGCATCCAACCTGGTGAGACAGAAGTCCATGCCGCTTCTGAAGTCTGTGCAGACATCGCTGAGCAAGGCGCTGCTCAAGAAGAAGAAACTGTCTGAGGACCTTCTGAATGCAGAAAACTCGGATAAGTACAGACTGTACGGCGAGCTTCTGACGGCGAATATCCATGCTGTAAGGCCGGGCGCACGCAAGGTGACGGTCACCAACTATTATGACGGCAGCCTGATAGACATCCCTCTGGATGAGAAGATCGGTGCGAGCGCCAACGCCCAGAGGTACTTCAAGAAGTATTCCAAGGCTAGGACCGCGATCCACGAGAAACAGGCACAGCTCGAGGATAACGACAGAGACATCGCTTATCTTGAGTCTGTAATAAGGAATATTGAGGCGGCGGACAGTGTGCCACTGCTCGAGTCGATACGCGATGAACTTGAGAGCACGGGTTACGTCAAGAGGAGAGCCAAGGCTGCTCAGAGAAAGAGAAAGCCGGCAAAACCTGAGCCGCTGAGATATACGCTGAGTGACGGAACGCCGGTGCTGGTCGGACGGAATAATATCGAAAACGACTGGCTCACCATGAAGCACGCATCCAAGACCGATGTCTGGATGCATACCAAGGACATCCCGGGATCACACGTGATCGTGAAGATGGAGGACGGCAGGAATGTGAATGACCTGCCTGCGGAGCTTATATACGAGGCAGCTTCGATCGCTGCCTGGCACAGCAAGGCAGCGGGTGGCACGAATGTGCCGGTCGACTACGTACCTGTAAGGTATGTCAAGAAGCCTAACGGCGCCAAGCCGGGAATGGTCATATTCACTCATAACCAGACGGTCTACGTCGACCCGAAGCTGCCGGAAAATACAGAAAAGAAGTAAAAGAGGACAATATACAGATGATACTGTACCCAGTGATCGCAGCGGCTGTGATAGCCCTCGATCAGTTGACTAAATACCTTGTAAGAGCAAATATGCAGCCGGGGGAAAGCATACCTATAATCGGCAGCTGGTTTCGTCTACTCTATGTCAGGAATACAGGAACGGCATTCAGCATGTTTGCAGGCAACAAGTGGATAACAGTCGTGTTCACGACCGTGCTGATCGTTGCGTGCATTATATATGTCATTCATGAGGCGAGGTCAGGATCAAGAATCATCTCGATCCTCCTGACATTCGTGATCGCGGGCGGAGTATCCAATATGATAGACCGCCTGATACTCGGATATGTGACGGACATGATATCCTGCGGGAATTTTGCCGTATTCAATGTGGC
>CAMIWY010000253.1 GCA_946402595.1 uncultured Clostridia bacterium | reverse complement strand
AGGCTTCTTGACTTCTTCAGGCTTTTTGACTTCTTCTGCCATTTCATCCTCCTTAATAAACGTTGGTTAATTATTTGGGCGCAAAAGAGCCCAAAATATTTAAATTCTGAGCTCCGTGCGGTAAAATCCTTTTTGGGTACACGGTTCTGCCACACAGAGCCCTGTATTTGAAGCCGTCTTCTGTTGCCGCAGAAGGCGGTTTCTCACTTTGTTGTTATTCTGACTCACGATGGTTTGCCGCCCGCCGTCTGTCAGTTTTTACTATTATTTATTGTCTTTATTCTTCTGCAGCTGACGGTATCCGTACAGCGCAGCCCCTATAGCTCCAAAATACTGTGCCATAGGGTCAGTGTCTATTTCTGTTTCGAGGCTCTTCGCCAAAGCATTCCTTACAGCATTGTTCTTAGCGACTCCTCCGGACATGCATACCTGAGGTACGACTCCGGCCCTCCTCGCAAGTGCACTCACTCTGGACGCGACGCTCTCGCATATGCCTGCTACAAGGTCCGGTCTTGAAACCCCGTTGGCGAGCTGGCTGATGACCTCGGATTCAGCGAATACAGTGCATGTGCTCGAGATGGATGCCGGGTTTTCAGACTTTGCTGCGCATTCGTCCAGTTCATCGATATCCATTCTCAGGATATTCGCCATGACATCCAGGAACCTTCCTGTACCGGCAGCGCATTTATCGTTCATGACAAAATTGGACATTCTGCCGCTCTCGCTCAGCGAGATGATCTTGGCATCCTGTCCTCCTATATCTATAAGCGTTCTCATCTCCGGAAAAACGAATCTGCCTCCGAGAGCATGACAGGTCAGCTCACTGACCTCTCCGTCTGCTCCTTCATACTTATTGCGTCCGTATCCTGTGACGATCGTGCGGTCCACCTGATCAGGCGTATATTCTGTCTTATCCCACAGCTCTTCCAGTGCCTCTTCAGGTCCCTCTGTTCCGAGTCCGCCTATCCTGAGGCTGTATGTCAGGATTTCGCTGCCGTCTTTCATAAGAACACACTTTGAAGTTGTCGATCCGATATCTATTCCGAGAGTTATCATATCCTGTTCTCCGGCCGCCTTCCGGCGACTATTTGTTAAGAATTTATCTATTTCAGATTCTCTCATTTTGTTAATTCACTGTCAATCTCGCCCGGCAATCCTGTAAAGAAACTTCTTGTTGAATATAATTTATTTATTCCAAATCGTGCTGACTGTGCTTTACTTTGCATTTCGTTCCGTATAAAATCACTGAGGATACAGAAATGTGACTGATAATTCTTCGATAACTATCAGCCGCAGTAATTGACTTTAAAGCGGAATGTGCATATCACCTGAAGGACAATATGCACATTCCGCTTACACAGAGAGGTTTCTATGGATATCAGCAAACTTGACCTTTTCTTCGCGGCAGCCAACAGTGCGAGCTTCACTCAGGCCGCAGAAAAGTGCAACGTCGCACAGACGACAATGAGTAAATACATAGCGCAGCTCGAAGATGAACTCGGGGTCAAACTCTTCTACAGGACGACCCGCGAGTGCAGCCTTACTGAGGCCGGCCACACATTCTATAACGGAGCCAAGGAGCTTAAGAAAGACTATGACGACCTGACCAGACAGCTGATGCAGGTCGCTGAAGATGAGCTGAAGATAGGTGTTTACGGAGAGTTCTTCGATCTCTCAATACTTAGCATGTTCAGTAAAAGTCACCCTGAGATCGAGCTCAAGGTCTCATTCGGAAGCCGCACGGATCTCTACGACCAGCTCAAGAGGCGTAAGATACACGCGGTCCTCATACCAAACATCCTTGTCTCAGAAGCACTCCGCGACCACTCGATGAGATATGTCAACGTGCTCTCCGGAGATACATATATCTACTGCTCTGAGGACGCCATTAGGCAGTACGGGAGCATCGAGGAAGTCATCCGGAATCTCCCGATGATAACCAAGTCAAGGGAGCCGCGGTACCACGACTACTGCCGGAACATACTTAACCAGACCTTCGGCGTCTCGTTCGACGGCGTGACAGTAGTCGAATCAATCGCAAAGCAGCACCTTCTGACCGAGCTGTCACAGGGTTTTGCCATCATGCTCGAGCAGGAAGCCGAGGATGCAGAAGGCCTGTACGGCTATTCGCTGCAGGGTGTATTCAATGAGACGCTGCAGCTGTACTACACAATAAAGCACGTTCCTCAGAGTCTGAGGACATTCATCACATATATCAATCAAGTCACTTTTCATGCATAACAATAAACAGACATCACAGACACAGCGTGCCCTGCTGATCGCGGGCACCGCAAATGTAATATGGGGCTTCAGCTTCATGGCAACAAGAGTCGGCATTGAGCACACCTCGTCGTCCATCCTGCTGTCAGCGAGATTCACATGCAGCATGCTCATAATGCTTGCTCTTATCGCTGCAGACATCGGCAAAGTCAATCTAAAAGGAAAACCTCTGGGACGTTTCATCCTGATGGGACTGTGTGAGCCGGTAATATACTTTATCGCCGAGACCGAGGGGATCAGGCGCACGACGTCGTCCTTCTCCGGGCTCATGATCTCGCTTATCCCGATATCGACAGCGCTGCTGTCCGTCGTTTTCCTTCATGAGCGCCTGTCTGCAAAACGTTTTGCCTGGATCCTGTGCTCAGTGACCGGCGTAGCCATCATATCTGTGAATCAGACGGGCGAAGGAGTCATCAGCCTGTCAGGCATACTGTATCTGCTCGTTGCGATAGTATCCGCTTCATTCTTTACAGTGCTGAGCCGCTCCATCTCGGATGTCTTCTCTCCTTTCGAAAGGACCTTCATCATGATGGTGATGGGCTTCATCGCATTCACGGGAAGCGCAATAATAAGTGAAGGACGGGATTTCCTCCCGTCCATGGTATCCGCAATGCAGGATAAATACGTCATCCTGCCGGTCCTGTTCCTGTCAGTCATATGCTCGGTCGCAGCTTTCTTCTGTTTCAACTATGCCGCGACTGTACTGGAAGTAAGCCGCATCGCAGTACTGGCCAATATAACTCCGGTCGTATCCGTACTTGCCGGCACCATCTTCCTGAAGGAGCCTTTCACTCCGGTATGCATCATCGGCATCATCCTGATACTCACCGGTGTGTACATGGTAAACAAAGTCGAATAAAATCATACGAAAAATGCTGCCCTAAACAGGCAGCATTTCAGACCGTAGACAAAGCCCAAGTTTCAAAATACTGAAGCTTGGGCTTTTCTT
>CAMIWY010000252.1 GCA_946402595.1 uncultured Clostridia bacterium | reverse complement strand
GCGGGACGGTCTATCCGCCTGCTGAGGACATTTTCAATGCACTCAGGCTGACGCCGTACAGTGAGGTCAGGGCGGTGATCCTCGGGCAGGATCCGTATCATGAGCCCGGGCAGGCACAGGGCCTTGCATTCAGTGTGCCTTATGAAGTGCCGCAGCCGCCATCGCTCGTGAACATCATTAAGGAGCTCGGTTCAGATCCGTGGAGACTGCCGGAACATGCGGGGCACAGCTCATCTACACCGGATCCACACATGGCCACTGGACATGGGAGCGAACCGGACAGCCCGGGAGCTGTGCGCGGAAACATGGAAGCCGCCATCGGACAGTTCATGCACAGACACATAAGCGGTGTGCTCGTGCCGTGGACGAGGCAGGGCGTTTTGCTCCTCAATACCTCTCTGACCGTGAGGGCTCATCAGGCGGGCTCACACAGAGGCAAGGGCTGGGAACAGTTCACGGACAGGGTGATCGAATTGCTGGCAGAGAGAGAGAAACCTATGGTCTTCATCCTGTGGGGATCGCACGCCGGAGCCAAGAGGGACCTGATACTGAATGCCCAGGGAGCAGACAGAAGGCACCTCATCATTCAGGCGCCGCATCCGAGCCCGCTGTCGGCATACCGGGGATTCTTCGGCGGCAGGTACTTCTCAAGATGCAACTACTTCCTTGAAGACAACGGCATCGAGCCGATAGACTGGAGCCTGTGAGCCATTGTGGCATAAAGCAAAGTCCCGGGAGTTATTGTTATAAACGATGAGTACTGAGATTATTGAATATCGGGCGTACTTTTGGTAAAATCCTATACTTGTGGGACATCACGTGATGCCCTGCGCCATGCAGCGGGGTGCGGAATGCATTCTGCTGAAGCGACTCTGTTAATGAATGACCTGCCACACCTGCAGGGAATAATGAATAATTGAAACTGAAAGGACTTGTAAGACAATGAAGAAATTCAGAAAATCACCATTCACTATTGCGTGCTACGTATTCGCAGCAATGTTCGCAGCTTATTTTGTTACTGTCGTTATCAGCACTGTTACGACTATCAATCAGTACTATGCAGCATATGATATGGCACCGACATTCGGTGAGGTTGCAGGATATCTCTTCCAGCAGGGAACCGCACCGCTGTTCGCTGCGATCGGCACATTCATGGCAGGCGTCATTCTTGACGAAGTGAGAAAGGGCAACCCGGCAAACTGGGCATCCGATGATGAGATCTCTGAGGCAAAAGAGGCAAAGAGGCTCGCTAAGGAAGCAAAGCAGATCGCAAAGGGGGAGGCTGCTGCGGCTGCTGCATCTGCTGCTGAAGCTGTAAGCGCTGATGAGACTATAAAGCCTGAGTTCGCTGCTGTTGTTGCTGAGGAGAGCAAGAACACTGTTGTCTTCGATGATGAAGAGGATGCAGAGGTGGCTGAAAAGGCTGAAGCTGCTGTTGATAAAGCTGCTGAAGATGCAAAGGAAGCTGCTGCAGACGCAGCTGCCGAGGCTGAGGAAAAGGAAGAGGAAGTTTCTGATGTATTCGAAGTAGAAGTAGCTGAGGATGCAGAAGCAACTGAGGAAACAAAGTAATTAAATAAACAATATAAGTGTGTACCCCTTCTGACAGAAACTGCTCTGCCGGAAGGGGCTTTATTATGGGCTGGTTCGCATCATGTGCTATAGCTGAATTCACTGTGTGCGGCAGGTGAAGAATAATTGCGATGCGCGAAATTGCGAATTTTGCTATGTTTTGGTACTTGCAACCTGTGGTATAATCACGCATAGTTTTGTGAGAACGATGATTAACTGACTGAAAAGAACAGGAAGGATATAAATAGAGACGGAGGTCTTATGATCAACTGGAAAGACGTTGAGCTGAGCGATAAGCCGGCGATCGAAGATAAAATCTGCGCAAGCGGATGCCATGGAGCGGACTATGGTTTTGCCAATCTGTACATCTGGCGCAAAGCGTACAGGCCGCAGATCGCATTCTGCGGACCGAGGCTGCTGGTGGGCATGCCGCAGTGGAATGTTTACGCATATCCGAAGGGGGACGGAGATCCGGCTCCTTCTATAGAGCTGCTGCTCGAGGAGGCGCACGCGCGTGGACAGAAACTCGTGATCAGAGGTCTGACTGACAAGACTCTGGAGGAGTTCCTGCCGCTGTACGGTGACAGGTTTGAGATCACCGAGGACCGTGACAACGCGGACTATATCTATACGACTGAGAAGCTGTGCAATCTGGCGGGCAGGCATCTGTCATCCAAGAGAAACCACATCAAGCATTTTGAGAGAAACGGCGCCTGGGAATTCCACAGGATCGCTGCTGATTCGTGCGGATGCATCACTTCCGGAACGGGAGTCAGCTGCGATGAGGGCGGGATCCCTGCAAACAACGGATACAAGATTTCCTCTATTGAAGAGGCAAAGGCTTTCGTAGCCGAGTTCTACAAGGAGAAGAACGACCCGGATCTCGAGGCTGAGGCCGGTGCGATCGAGGAGATGTTCGCAAATTACGAGGCGCTCGGATTCATCGGCGGACTGCTGTACCAGAACGGTGAGCCGGTTGCTTTCACTGCCGGCACCAAGCTGGACAATGAAGTGTTTGACGTGCACTTTGAGAAGGCTCTGCCGGGCGTTGAGGGCGCGTACACAATGGTCAACCGCGAGTTTGCCAGGATGATCCATGCGGAGCTGCCGGACATCGGCGCCTTTAACCGTGAGGAGGACATGGGCATCGAGGGCCTGAGGAAGGCCAAGGAGAGTTACCACCCAGACATCCTGCTGATGAAGTACTTCGCAAGAGAGAAGTAAAAAGAAAGCCGTGCGTTGACAGCGCAATTTCGGATATTCAGATATATGAAATTCAGAATAGAGACAGTTGACTCGAAAGGTAAATATGAAGGTCTGCGCGATCTGTGGTGCCGAGTGTTCGGCGATGAACCCGGGTTCGTGGACTTTTTCTATGAGTCGTTCGGTGATGACATCTGGGGATATGTCGTCCGTAATGATGCGGGCAAAGTGATCTCAGCGCTGACCTGCTTCAGGTGCGGTGTGTTCCGTGATCAGACACAAGATGCGGAGAGCGGTCAGACACAAGATGCGGAGAGCAGTCAGGCATGTGATGCGGCAGACGTGCCGCGGGATCATGCTGACGGCATGCCGGTTTATGTGTCGTATGCGATATGCACTGATCCTGAGTACCGCGGACATGGATATGCGGCCGCTCTGACGGGTTATGTCAGGGATGTCGTGACTGCACAG
>CAMIWY010000251.1 GCA_946402595.1 uncultured Clostridia bacterium | reverse complement strand
CGAACCCTCGACGTAAGCTTGGGAAGCTCAAGTTTTGCCATTAAACTACACCCGCATATTATGCGCCCCTTCTGAGGCGCACGATAAGTATAACTCTTTTTAGAAGTTATTGAAACTCCTTTTTCCCTATCCGATCTCTTCGATAGTGTCTTTAATCACGGCCGGCAGCATCCTGCACTTGTCCTCGGCTACTGCTGCAACAGAGACTCTTACTCCACCGTTCACAGGGATGAGGAAGATGTCCTTCTTACCGAGAGCATTGATCAGCGCATCCGGGTCCTTGTACGGTATAGTGACGAAGAAGCCTGCTCTGAACGGAACGATCTCAAGGCCGCACTCAGCAGCCGCAGTTTCGAAGGCATGGCCTCTTGCGCGGAGCATGTCTCTCCAGTGCCTGCGCTCGTCATCCGTCTCCTTCAGAAGCTCAGGGTCGCTGTATATCTTCTCGATGACCGTCTGAGGAGCTCTCGGGGAGTTGGACCACGCAGTTCTTGCGAAGAAGGAGCAGACTTTCTCAAACTCTGCCGCAACTTCAGGTGTGTGCGCAAGGCAGAGCATCGCCGCACATCTTGCGCCGTACATTGTGAATGTCTTGGATGCACTGTAAGCGATAACAGGCAAAATATTCCCTCGGAGATTGTCGATCACAGGAAGGAATGCCCTTACCTCATCCATCTCTCCGGCAAAATCTATGTAAGCTGCGTCGATGATCAGCGTTACTTTCTTTTTAAGGTCGACTCCGTCCAGTACCCTCTTGACCCCATACCAGTCATCCATCGAAAGTGAGTATCCTGTAGGATTGCTGGCCGGTGTATTGAGTATGATCACCAGATATTCCTGATTACGGAGCAGCTTGCTGACCTTGTACTCGAAGTCTGCGAAATTGAAGTTGCCCGCCTCATCGAACATCTCAAAAGTCTCAAGCGACTTGCCCTGCTCCGAAGCTATGTTACCGTACGGACCCCAGTACCAGTTGTGTGTGAGGATCCTGTCGCCCGGGCAGGAATAGTTGTCCACAGCATTGCTGATCGATCCCGTGCCGCCCGGAGTAGCTACTATACCGACATAGCTCTTCGGCTCATGTGAACCGAAGGCAGCTTTCCTGACAGCTTCTCTGAAGCCCGGAGTTCCGGCTATAGGTGCATATTCGGCAAAATCCGTTCCGGACAGCTCTCTGAATGTTCTTGCGACAGAATCAAGGACAACAAGATTGGCATCGTCATCGTAAAGTGCTCCTACCGTGGCATTTACTACTGCTTCCTTGCCCTTCTTTGCTATCGCAGCCTTGGCGTTGCCTACTGCGGTAAAATTCCTGTCTCTCTCCGGTATGTCTCTGCCGTTGAATGCAGCCATTGATGTTATCTTCATTTCAGGCTCTCCCTTGTCAGTTTCTGTATCTGTATGCTGTTCTGCTGCAGTCCTCTCCGGGCCTCTTCCGATCACGACTCTCTTGATTTTCTCACCGAGCCCGCTGAACTTGGCCTCATATTCAGTCTCGATGTTGAATGCAGCTCTTTCTGCAGGGTCCTCAATTGAGGCAGCCTCTGCGTGAAGATCCCTTGTTATATCCAGTATCTTAAGGTCCGCAGCCATGATCTCAGGGATGGTCCACTCGAAGAGTCCTGTGTTGTCGGTCTTGAATGTCACCGTTCCGTCTTCGGCCAGCACGCGGAAGTACGACTTGAGCCTCTCTCTGTATGTCAGTCTCCTGCGGTACCAGTAGTTCTTCGGAAGAGGATCGCTGAAATTGAGATATATCCCGGTCACCTCTCCGTCCGAGAACCAGTCCGAGAGATCCTCCGCAAACTCAGGAACGAATGCGACGTTATCCAGGGATTTTGCCCTTACCTTCTCCATCGCCCTCAGCATTACGCTCTGATTGCCTTCAACTGCAACGAAATAGCGGCCGGGTTCTCTCTCAGCCATCTCGCTTATGAACTTGCCCTTGCCGCATCCTATCTCAAGATACACGGGACGTCCCGATGCACGCTCTGCCCATTTTCCGTGCATGGAGGCAGGCTCTCTCACCAGGATGTCATTGTAATCTTCGTATTTGGTTTCTAAATTCTTGACTTTGCGCTGTCTCATATTTAAGCCCGGCTCACGCGCGGGCACTCCTTGTCTAGAATGGATTGAATGTTATGAATCTCGACCCGATTATCACCGCAAGATAGATGACCATCAGTACTGCAGCGATCGCGTCTCCCCTGTGGAAGTGGATCTCATTCATCCTCGTCCTGCCCTTGCCGCCGTGATAGCATCTCGCTTCCATGGCAAGTGCGAGCTCCTGTGCTATGCGGAACGAGCTTATGAAAAGCGGGATCAGGATAGGTATCAGCTTGGCAGCTCTCTGGAAGAGGTTGCCCGATTCAAAGTCCGCGCCTCTCGCCTGCTGTGCCTTGATTATCTTGTCCGTTTCCTCCATGAGGGTCGGGATGAACCTCAGTGCAATCGTCATCATGAGAGCGATCTCGTGGCTCGGGACCCCTATCTTATTGAGCGGGCTCATGAGCTTTTCAAGTCCGTCAGTCAGCTCCACCGGCTTGGTCGTCAGCGTCATCATTGATGTGCCTATGATGAGAAGCACCAGTCTCACGCCCATGAAAGCGGCCCTCCATATGCCTTCATATGTGATCTTCAGGAATTTCCACTGCCACAGAACTCTTCCGTCGACCATGAACAGATTGAGTATGACGGTAAAAGCGATAATAAGAAATACCGCCGTAAGTCCTCTGAATATGAACCTGGCCGGCACTCTGGACAGTGCTATGACAGCGGCCAGAGCTGCCCCTGCGATCAGGAATCCCCAGAAATTATTCACTATAAACAGCTCTATTATATAGAGCAGTGTAGCGATTATTTTGGTCCTTGCGTCCAGCCTGTGTATCACGGAGTTTCCCGGATAGTACTGGCCCAGCGTGATATCTCTGATCATCTTCCCGTCTTATGCCTGTTATTATTTCAGGCCAAAATAATTCTGTATGTCTTCCGCGGCTTCATCCGTCGTCAGTGCGTCGCTTTCAAACCCCGGCACCGCTTCTTTTATTTTCTTGAGTATATCTCTCACCGGAGGTACTCCGAGTCCCATCGAGCTCAGCTCATCTTCATGCGAGAAGACTTCCCTCGGGGTTCCCTGCATGGCTATCTTGCCCTTATCCATTACCAGAACGCGGTCGGAAAGCCTTGCAACATCTGCCATGTTGTGGGAGACGAAAATGACTATCATGTTCATCGATGCATTGATGGTCT
>CAMIWY010000250.1 GCA_946402595.1 uncultured Clostridia bacterium | reverse complement strand
GCTGTGGCCGTGCGCGTGTTCATGATTATCAGCCATTGTGTTGCCTGCCTTTCTGTGAGTTCTTTTCCAGTATTTTAGCAGAATCAGATTGCCCATGGAACCCCGCCGGGGGGATGACGGCATCTGATACCGGGCTGCGTCTGAAGGATCCCGGCACCTAAATGCGACCTGCGGTCTATTTCAATATATGAGTTTTTGCTGTATAATAAACTATCTATGCAAAAGCACAAACCCCCTAATCAATATACACAGAAGAGGTACAATAATGAGTGAAGTTGTTAAGGACAAAAAGCATGAAGACGTGACTATCGACAGGCATTACCAGATGCTTGATACCGACAGAGCCACGGAAATAATCCAGAAGGCTATGGACCTTGCAAGAGAGGAGATACCTAACGGACATGTTGCTACATACATCCCTGAGCTCAGCAAGGTCGATCCTCACCAGCTCGGAATCTGTCTGTATCCTCTTAAGGGAGACAAGATCTGCCTCGGAGACTATGACGTACGATTCACTATGCAGTCGGTTTCCAAAGTACTGATGCTGATAGTTGCTCTTGAAATATGCGGTCTCAAGAACGTTTTCAGAAAGGTAGGAGCAGAGCCTTCAGGCGAAGCTTTTGACTCTCTGGTAGAGCTGGATGTGAACGATTCAAGACCATACAATCCGCTGATCAACTCGGGAGCTCTCGCAGTATGCGGACTTCTGCTGCCTGAGGTTTCATTCCAGGATATGCTCAGATATGCAAGAGAGATATGCTCGGATCCTGAGATCACTCTCAATCAGACAGTGTTTGATTCGGAGATGAAGACATGCTCAAGGAACCGCTCGATAGCATATCTTCTGGAGAGCAAGGGCGTCATAACAACTGACGTAGAGGATACGCTGAGATTCTATACCAAGATGTGCTCACTGGACATCACTGCCGAGTCTCTTGCCAACCTCGGCAAGAAGCTCGCCAACGACGGTGTATGCATGCTCACAGGCAAGAGATTCATGTCATCACAGACTGCACGTATCGTCAAAACACTCATGCTGACGTGCGGAATGTATGACGGATCGGGCACTTTTGCCATCAAGGTCGGTATCCCGACAAAGTCAGGAGTAGGCGGCGGCCTTCTTTCAGTATCCGACAAGAGAGCCGGGATCGGCGTGTTCGGACCTGCACTGGACACTCAGGGCAACAGTATTGCCGGCTGCAAGCTCCTCAGGGAGATTTCCAACGTACTTAGACTCAACCTGTTCTATGACCCTGAGTGGAACAGAGAAGATCATGATGATACTGTCCTGACTCACATGATGGACAATTCGGTAGGAATATAGATGAACATTACAGTTTACTGCGGGGCGCAGACAGGAAAGGACCCTGAATTCAGGAAGAGGGCTGCAGAGCTCGGAACTTGGATGGCTGAAAACGGCCACGCGCTCGTGTACGGTGCCGGCGATGTGGGGATGATGGGCGTCATTTCCAACGCTGTCATGGAAGCAGGCGGCGAGGTGATCGGCGTCACACCTGAATACTTTATCTTCGCTGAGGAGATACACAAGCAGATCAAGGACCTCAGGATCACAGAGGACCTTTCCGAGAGAAGAAAGATCATGATAAATGAAGGAGATGCCTTCATAGCTCTGCCTGGCGGCACGGGAACTCTTGATGAGATCAGTGAGGTCATGAGTCTTAAAAGACTCGGAAGGCTCGGAAGCGAAGTGCGCCCTGTAATGATCTACAACATCAACGGGTATTATGACCATTTCCTCAGGTTCCTTGACAGGATGACCGCTGAGGGATTCAACCGGGAAATCGACAGAGCGGGCATACTTGAGGTCCGCTCCATCGGGGACATAGAGAAAGCGCTCATGACAGCAGGGACTGCTGATACTGAGCGGATAACAGCATACGATAAATAAAACTGCATGAAGAATCTCTTCAGAACACTGTTACCACATAAGATGACTGCACTGCTTGTCCTGCTTCTGATGGCAGGGCAGGCTTATTGTGAGATGAATCTGCCGCAGTATACGCAGAACATCATAGATACCGGAATAATCAATCACGGTATCGAGCATGTCCTTCCTGAAGCGGTTACTTCTGATGAGTATTCTGAACTCACTTCATACATGACGGCTGAGCAGTCAGCAGAGACAGAGGCTCTGTATGAAAAGGATGAAAAGGGCATATACAGACTGCAGGAGACAGACCAGGACAGGCTTGAAGAGCTCGATGCAGAGCTGACTGTTCCTGTGGCGAGAAGGTATGCGGATAAGATCGGGGAAAAACTCCCGTCAGACCTGGATGAGTCTGATCAGAACCTCAGGTCGATGGGACTGCAGTATGCCGCAGAGTGCGATGAAGAGGCAGGCATAGACATTCTCACTGTACAGAACAGATACATGTGGAAATGCGGTGGGATGATGCTTCTCATGTCGCTTATTGTCCTGGTATTCACAACAGGCATTTCATTCCTTGCAGCGCGCGTCGGAGCCACGATTGGAAGAGACCTGAGGTCGAAACTGTTCGACAACGTCATGTCCTTCTCGAGCGCTGAGATCAGCAGGTTCCAGACGTCCTCTCTCATTACACGTGCGACCAATGACATACAGCAGGTCCAGATGACATCTACAATGATGCTCAGAATGATGCTGTTCGCACCGTGTATCTGCACATGGTCAATTATCAAGGTATGGCAGACACATGCACATATGAATTTTGTGATAGTGACAGGAGTTACAGCGATACTTCTCATGGTGCTGCTTCTGTTCGTCATTGCCATGCCGAAATTCAAGGTCATGCAGACTCTCGTTGACGCACTTAATGCTGTTTCGAGAGAGATCCTTACAGGAATCCAGGTAATCAGGGCCTTCGGAAGAGAAGAAACGGAAGAGAAGAGATTCGACAAGGCCAACAGAAACCTTTACAGAAACCAGTTATTTGTAAACAGGACAATGATATCCATGAGCCCAGTCCTCATGATCATCATGTACGGGCTGAGCGTATGGATCACATGGGTAGCTGCAGGCAAAATTGAAATGGGAGAGCTGCAGGTCGGCACAATGACCGCATTCATCGCTTACTCGATGGAAATAGTTTTCTCTTTCCTCATGATAGCGAGCATGGCGATATTCCTTCCGAGAGCGGGCATTGCTGCGGACAGAATATATGAGGTCATCAACACCGAATCATCCATCAAAGACAGGGACGGAGCTGAGTCCATAAACGGTAAGACGGACGGGACGGTCAGGTTCGAGCATGTAAGCTTCATG
>CAMIWY010000249.1 GCA_946402595.1 uncultured Clostridia bacterium | reverse complement strand
TTGCCGTCAACATTGACCAGAACACCGTCCTCGGTCATGGCATTGGTGCTTGCCAGGAATACGTCCGCATCATAGGCAGCCAGCATTGCAGCCCTCTTGTCCTCTATCTCATCCCTGTCGATGAAGTTGTAATCGCCCTCCTTCAGAGCCTTCACAAGCCCGATCTCATGGACACTCATTCCGCCGCCCATGGTGACCGTGCTGCCCTCAGGAATGATCTCAAGCGCCATCTTCAGCGCCTCTTCCTTATTATGTGCATAGTACCCCGTCATGTTGCGCGTCTTAAGACTCTTGATGATATTCGGTGCCAGCAGATCGTTTCTCTTGATGATATTCTCGTTCATTTATATTTTCCTTTCTTTCAGCACTGCAGCTATCTTCTCATACAGCGGCAGACTTATGCCATATTTTGCAGCCAGCCTCGGCACCTCATAGATGAGCCCGTCGATCTCCGATGCTCCGCCCCTCGCGACATCCCTCTGAAGCGATGTCGTCATGTCCGGCGCGAGTCCTTCGGTGATCTCGAGGTTGATCCTGACTATGTCCTCGCCGAATCCTATCCCCATCGCGTCCGCGAGATCCGAGATCTCCTGTACGAGTGAGGCAAAACAGTCTCTCGCTTCGCCGGGCTTCTGCACCGCTCCAATCGGCACATTGTAGTAGAGACCACATGCTCCCTGCGGCGAGACGTATGAGAATTTCCGCATAGCGTCCCTTTCGATATTATCCGACAGGATCCCTTTTATCCCTGAATCACACAGGTCGTCCCTGACCTTCTCAAGAACAGGCATGACTTTTGCTGCCAGCCCCTCAGAGCCCTCAGCGCCATCTCCTGCGGTGCCGGCCTTCTGATCTCTTCTGAGGCCGAACACGACTCTCAGGATATCCCCCTTCATGAGGATGGTCCCCGGCTCACTTATCTCAGAAGCGACATATATGCAGCCGTCCGTCACCGTGATGCCCGGAAGTTTTTCCTGCATCTTTCCGCCCGTGCCGAAAATATTAAGGATCGGTATCACGATCGTGTCAGGCCCTGCTGCTTCATCGATGAACGGGATCATCCCGTCGACAGCGTAACCCTTCAGGCATACGAATATTACATCCGGCCTGCCTCCCGCCTCCAGGAACTCATCCGATGTGCATGCCTGCACCGGATCTATGACAAAATCCCCTTCCGGCTTCAGGACCTTCAGTCCGTTTTCCCGCATAGCCGCAAGGTGTTTTCCTCTTGCGATGAAAGTGACATCGTATCCGGCGCGTGCGAGGTGCGAACCGACAGCGCCACCTGTCCCGCCTGCACCTATGATCATGTATTTCAGATTCTTCTCCATTACCCGTTCCTTCTGTCTAAGGCCGCCTTTAGCTTTCGCATTGGGACCGCCCGCTGTTCGATTCTTCATAAAACAGGCCGTCTTTTTTCTACTGATTATGATAGCATATCTTCCTTTATCTTGTGTATCACTTATGCAGAAAACACAATATTTTGATGCATATACAGAGAACACGATTATTTGATGTCGCCAATATGAAAATGAGGAAACCGGTTTCCCGGCTTCCTCATTGTTCCGTTTTTCAGAGAATCGTCTTTAAGCTACTGTACGCTGCTATTCGATGTCATCTTCTCTGCGTCTTCTTGTGTAGATAGTTGCTGCAAGACCTGACATTGCTGCTGCCATTACTGCCAGCCATTCACCTATCGGCGTTTCATCACCGGTCTTGACTCCCTTAGCCTTGTCCTTATCCTTGTCTCCGCCAGGTGTCTTGCTCAGGCTGTTCTCAACAAGGTAGACCGTGTTGCCGTACTCATCCTCTGATTCATTGAGTTCACAGGATATTGAGCCGTCTTCGAGTACATCGATGACTATGTCTGTAGTGATCTTGTCATAGCCTTCAGGTGCATTGATCTCACGCAGGACATATGTCTTGCCGGCTGTCATCTTGCTTCCGAAGTCGTGGAGCACGCCCTTCTTCGAGATCCAGCTGTCGACTTCTCTCATCGGTACGCCATTATCATCTGCTTCATACAGAACAAGTTTTGCACCATCGAGTTCCTCGCCGTTTCCTGCATCAACCTTGTTGACGCGGAAGTGGATAGCCTCGTACTCATCTGTCAGCTCTGCTGTAGCCTTATCACCGTCCTCGACTTCTGCAGAAGTATTCGTCTTTGAGGAATCCTTCAGAACATAGCCGTCTATCAGGGCATTGGTCTCAGTTACAGTGTACTTTCCAGGCGCTACGTCCTTGAAGGTCTTAGTCCAGGTCTTGCCGCCGTCAGTTGTTGTGAAGCCGTCCTTGGTTCCGAGTGTGAGCTCAACCTTAGTCTCACTTACGTTGCCGTCCTTATCCAGCCACTTGCCGTCCGACGTCTTGACCTCGAACTTCAGTGCAGCCTTCTCGACTTCTTCCTTAGTAACGTCTCCGCCTACAGTTTTCCTGATTACGAGGTCGCCCTTCTTTTCGACTTCTTCGTATACGTCCTTGAGTTCAACTGTTGCTGTCTCACCGGCTGCAACTGTTGCTTCGCCTTCTGTTGTACTCTGATCCTCGACCAGATCGTATCCGTCTACGTCGCTGTTGGTCTCTGTGACGGTGTACTTTCCAGGTGCGACATCCTTGAATGTCTTGGTGTACTTGCCGTCATCGCCCTTCTCGAAGCCGCCGTCCTTAAGTGTCAGCTCGACCTTTTCGTCGCTCAGGTTGCCGTCCTTATCCAGGTACTTGCCGTCCTCGTTCTGGACTGTGAACTTCAGTGCGCCCTCGAACTCAGACTCTGTGATGTTGTCACCATCGACTGTCTTGGTAATGACGAGATCACCCTTCTCCTCGTCGGTCTTATTTGGGTACTCGTCCTCGAATGCAACGCTCGTGGTCTCGTTTTTCTTGATCTCAGCGGCCGCAGCTTCTCCAGTCTGCTTTTCTCCGCCGTTGACCTTGTAGCTTACGGTTACAGGCTTGCCTTCCGGACCTGTCGTAGTCTCGGTCACCGTGTAGTTTCCAAGTTCCTCTGTCTCGATCGTCAGCTTGTACTCATTCTCGCCGGTCTTTTCGAAGTCTGCGAGTGTAAGCTCGACTGCCGATGTGCTGAGTTTTCCGTCCTTACCAAGCCACTTACCATCTGCGGTAGTGACTTCGAATGTAAGTGCGCCTTCTGCCTCTTCTGCTGTGATGGCGCCCTTGATCGTCTTCGTAAGCTCAAGGATTCCCTTGTCTGCAGGGTACTCGTCCTCGAATGCAACGCTCGTGGTCTCGTTTTTCTTGATCTCAGCGG
>CAMIWY010000248.1 GCA_946402595.1 uncultured Clostridia bacterium | reverse complement strand
ATCGTCGTCAATGAAGACGGCCTGACATCCCGCGAGGCTGTATATGCCGGAGGAGACGCTGTCACCGGAGCTGCTACTGTAATCTCGGCAATGGGCGCCGGAAAACTCGCCGCGGCATCCATCGATGAGTATCTGAGCAGCAAGTAGGCAGAGATGAGAATATACCATCCGTTCGGGCCGCTTTACAATGAGAACAGCAGGGTGCTGATCCTGGGTTCGTTCCCGTCGGTAAAGTCCAGAGAGCAGGAGTTCTTCTACGGACACCCGCAGAACAGGTTCTGGAAGGTGATGGCTGCGCTGTTCGGATCGCCTGTGCCGCAGACTATCGATGAGAAGAAGGCGCTGATCCTGGATAACGGGCTGGCATTGTGGGACTCGATCGGGAGCTGTGAGATCACGGGCTCGTCGGATGCGAGTATCAGGAATGCCGAGCCGAATGATCTTCGCATCATCACCGGCAGCTGTGACATCCGTGCCATCTACTGCAACGGGAAGAAATCGCTAGAAGTCTACAACAGATATATAGAGCCGGTGCTCGGGAGGCCTGCTGAGGCCCTCCCGTCGACGAGCCCTGCAAATGCGGCATGGAACCTGGAGCGGCTGACCGAAGCGTGGGCGGTAGTGAAGGATAACCTGTTGTGATATAATTCTGCCGGAAAGGGAATCAGGACCCGGCTGCCGGAAGGGCGGACGGGTGAGACGTGATTGCCGGATAGGCGGAAGGTTAATGAGCAGAAACACAGGAAATCTGAAAGAAGAATACAGACAATATACACTCGGACTGGCGCTGTTTGACATAGTGCCGGTCTTTGCTTTTCTGGCGGCAGGGATTCTGATATGGACTATGTGGAGTGACCGGCTCCTGCTCGCGGGCGTTATATGTTCGTTCATAGCAGGTCTGAGCAAAGTGCTCTGGAAGCTGCAGATAGTTGTGAAGAAGCGTAACAGCGCCGCTTTGACCGGGATATTTCACATCCTGATGCCTCTCGGTTTTGCGCTGATGATGCTGGCAGTGATTCTGAGCACGGTCAAGTTTGTGGCCGGCGGCGGGGCTTTTGCGGAAAGCACGATGGCCGGGCTGTGGCGCGGCCTGACCATGAAGCCTGCTATGTGGTGCTTTATTGGCGGATTCGCCGGAATGTGCCTGATGGGATATCTCGGCTCGCACATGGATGAAAGCGCTAAGGCCAACTGGATCGAGGAACTTGTCAATGCGGCCGCGCAGCTCGCGATACTTGCCGGCGTGGTGATCGTGTATATGGGTATAATCCGGTAGCCTGGAGCGGTGTTCCTGCTCAGACAGACGGCTGCAGAGACAGGAACGGAAACAATAATAATGAATGGAGAACGCAGATAAATTGAACAACAGAAAAAGAGGATTGCATTTTGCCCTTACCGCGGCGGTGATGATCTTCATTTTCATACAGTCTGCTCTTCCGGGTGATCTGTCCGGAGCTGAGAGCAATATTATAGTCAGGCTGATTACGTCAATTGTGCAGGCGGATCCTGAGACGGTGGCGTTCGCCGTGCGCAAAACGGCGCATTTCACTGAATATATGCTGCTGGGCGCCTGCTTTCTTCTGAACGTGCGGGACTGTTTTGCGCATCTGAATCCGAGGCAGATGTGGGGGCTGGCGTGGATGCTCGGAACGGCATACGCTGTGACCGATGAGCTGCACCAGCGTTTTGTGCCGGAAAGAAGCTGCGAGCCGCGTGACATGTGTATCGATGCAGCGGGCGTCGCTCTTGGCGCTCTCATTATGCTCGCGATAGTTCTGAGGCAGAGAGCAGGGAGCCGAAACAAATCCTAAGAAACATTTTGCAGGCAATACGAACGGAACTGCAGATAAGGAAGACGTGTAATATGAACAGCGAAAAAAGTGATATACTTTACAGGCTGATGCTGCGCAAGGGCTATCCCGGGGAGTTCGCGAGGATCATCTCAGCGGAGATGAACACGGACTTCACTGCCGAGCGGATGATCAGTTATATCGGGCGTGCGGGACTCAGGCCTCTTGAGGAGGTCGCTGATGAGATGCTGGCGATACAGAGTGACCGCGACAGGATCCGCGACAAGCACATCAACGAGCACGCGCAGCAGAAGATCAATATTCTGTACCGGGACATCAATGAATGAGCGGCATAGCGGCATGCGCGGGAGAATTCCCGGACAGATAATACTTCGAAAGGAAATATGTATAAATGGCTGACGGCAGATGGGTAATGACTGAAGACGAACTGAACAGGACGGTCTGCGGATTCGATAACGAAAAGCGGGCGGACATGAGAAGCCTGCCTAATACAGGCAAGCGCAAGGCGGTTGATGACAGATCGGGCATAGCGGAACATGTCTGCGCCTTCTGCGGTTCAGGTGACATGATCACGGGGCTCGGCGGATTCGGCGAGGGATACGGGTACAAGTCAGCGCGATGCAAAGCATGCGGTGGCATCACGGAATTCGTGTACAGGGACGAAGCCGGGAAATACTTCAGGTAAGAAGGCGCGATCATATCAGGTGAAACAGGGGACGGTCCATCCGGCACAGGAAACTGTGTCAAAAGACCGTCCCCGTTGTCATCTTCCTCTTTTATGAGAATCCGCAGTCTTGTATAATTAATTGGATAGAATAATTATTATTCAGAGGTGGATGATGAGTGAAACACGTGCGGACAGGGCGGAGGCTCTGTTCAGACAGGGATATAACTGCAGTCAGTCGGTGTTCGCAGCTTTTGCGGATGTCGTGGGGGTGTCTGTTGAGGAAGCGGCGCAGCTGGCGAGCCCGTTCGGTGCGGGATTCGGCAAGCTGAGAGAGGTCTGCGGTGCGGTGTCAGGCATGACGATGCTGGCAGGAAAGCTGAAAGGTTATTCGGACCCGAAGGCGCGCGAGGAGAAAATTGAGCTGTATAAGCTGATACAGAAGATGTGCGCCGAATTTGAAGAGAAGGAAGGCTCGATCATATGCAGGGAGCTTCTGGGCCTCGAAAAGGGTGAGGACCTGGGCGAGCCTGCTGTGCGGACAGAGGAATATTACAGGAGCCGTCCATGTGTGGGAGCATGCAGGACAGCTGCTGAGATAGCAGAGAAGTATCTGTTGTGATGTCAGACAGAAGGTGACAGCGGGGACGGTTCTCTTTGTCATCTTCACGATATACTGATATGTAAAAAGATGACAGTGAGAACCGTCCCCAATGACACAAAAGATGACAATGAGAACCGTCCCCATTGTCATATCAGGAGGCTGCTATGGCTATAATTGCAGGGTTCATGGTACCGCACCC
>CAMIWY010000247.1 GCA_946402595.1 uncultured Clostridia bacterium | reverse complement strand
TCAGGGCACTCGAGGATCGGGAATCCGATGTTGATCGAGTTCCTGTAGAAGATGCGGGCAAAACTCGCAGCGATAACGCATGTGATGCCGCTTGCCTGTATCGCGACAGGCGCGTGCTCTCTTGATGAGCCGCATCCGAAGTTCCAACCGCCCACCATGATGTCGCCTGCCTGCACAGAGCCTGCAAAGGAGCTGTCGATGTCCTCCATGCAGTGCTTCGCAAGTTCGGACGGCTCAGGTGCGTTGAGATATCTTGCAGGGATGATTACGTCAGTGTCGACGTGATCTCCGAATTTCCATACTTTTCCTCTGATCATGTCCCTCACCTCCTAATCCTGCGCAAGATGGCATACTTCTTCTTCAATGTCTGCAGCGTCAGGAACAGCCACACATCCTGCAACTGCCGAAGCTGCTGCTACAGCAGGGCTTGCAAGAATGACTTCACTCTCAGTGTGTCCCATACGGCCTACGAAGTTTCTGTTAGTCGTTGCGACTGCTCTTTCTCCTGCAGCCATGACGCCCATGTGACCTCCCAGACACGGTCCGCATGTCGGTGCGGATACAGCGCATCCTGCCTCTACGAAGGTCTTTACGATGCCTTCTTCGATGCATTTGAGGTATATCTCCTGAGTAGCAGGGATGACTATGCATCTTACTCCGTCAGCTACCTTCTTTCCCTTCAGGATCGCAGCAGCTGATCTCATGTCGCTCATCCTGCCGTTGGTGCAGGATCCGATGACTACCTGATCGATATGAAGGCCTGCAACTTCTTCCGCAGTCTTAGTGTTGGACGGAAGATGCGGCATTGATACTGTCGGCTTGAGTTCGGAAAGGTCGATCGTCACGACTCTCTCGTATTCAGCATCCGCATCAGCTTCGAATACCACAGGTTCTCTTTCGAATCTGCCCTTCACATATTCCATGGTCTTCCCGTCGACAGGGAAAATTCCGTTCTTGCCGCCTGCCTCGATGGCCATATTGGAAATGGTGAACCTGTCATCCATGCTGAGTTCGGCAACGCCCTCGCCTGCGAACTCGAGCGACTTATACAGAGCTCCGTCCACGCCGATCTCGCCTATCAGGTGCAGGATGACATCCTTGCCCGATACGAACGGCTGCAGCTTACCCTTCAGTTCCACCTTGATCGCAGGCGGCACCTTGAACCAGTTGAGTCCCGATGCCATTCCTGCTGCCATGTCAGTTGATCCGACACCTGTTGAGAATGCTCCGAGCGCTCCGTATGTGCAGGTGTGAGAGTCAGCTCCGATGATGCAGTCCCCCGGGCCTACGATGCCCTGCTCAGGCAGGAGCGCGTGCTCGATGCCTACAGTTCCTACATCATAGAAATGGCTGATCTTATGCTTTACCGCAAAGTCTCTTGATGTCTTGCACAGCTCTGCGGACTTTATGTCCTTGCAAGGTGTGTAGTGGTCAAGAGCGATCACTATTTTGTCTTTATCAAATACTTCTGTGAAACCGGCCTTTTCAAACACTCCGATGGCGACCGGTGTAGTGACATCGTTGCCCAGAACGATGTCGAGCCTGGCTTCGATCAGATCCCCTGCGTGCACTTCAGGCAGTCCTGCATGTGCGGCCAGGATCTTCTGTGTCATTGTCATGCCCATGATTCTTTTCCCCCTCTCCGGTGGTCTTCTGTGTGCCTCAGTTGCGCCTCTGCGGCCCTTCTGTGTGCCTCAGTTACGCTTCAGCGGCCTTGCTCTGAACCTCGAGTTTGGCATCAAAGGCAGCAAGCCTGTTGAGTGCCTTGAGGTAAGCGTTGACGCTGGCTTCGATTATGTCCGTTGACAGTCCCTTGCCGGTAAATGTACGGCCGTGCGCATTTACCTTGACCGTTACGTCTCCGAGTGTGTCCTTGCCCTCTGAGATCGAGTGGATGTTGAAGATGTCGAAAGTATGCTCTGACGGCTTCATTATCATGTCGATCGCGTTGTATGCCGCGTCGATAGGTCCGTCTCCCAGAGCTACATCCTGGTACTTCTCACCATCTTTGATGAGGCTTACGGTGCATGTCGCAGTCGTGAAGTTGCTTGTGGATACCTGGAACCAGTCGAGCTTGTAGCCGTCTTCAGTATCGGTATATATATCTCCTGTGTTGTGGGTAGCTATGGCTTCAAGGTCTGCGTCAGTGATGTTTTTCTTCTTGTCGCAGACGATCTTGAATTCTTCGAAACAGCTGTTCAGCTCCTCCCTGGTAAGTGTGTATCCGAGCTCTTCAAGACGCTTTGCAACAGCGTGACGTCCCGAATGCTTGCCGAGAACGATGTTGTTGACATGGAGTCCTACTGACTCCGGCGTCATGATCTCGTAAGTCTTCTTGTTGGCAAGAACTCCGTGCTGGTGTATGCCTGCCTCGTGGGCAAAAGCGTTCTTTCCTACGATCGGCTTGTTGATCGGAGCAGTCTGTCCGATGATGTTGTAGACAGTCTTGCTCGCACGGTGGATCTGTGTGGCATCAATGCCTGTATCCGCCATGAATTCATCCTGTCTGGTCCTGAGGGCCATTACTACTTCCTCCATGGAAGTGTTGCCGGCTCTCTCACCGAGTCCGTTGATGGTGCACTCGATCTGCCTTGCACCTCCGCGTACTCCGGCAAGTGAATTTGCCGTAGCCATGCCGAGGTCATTGTGGCAGTGAACCGAGAAGACAGCCTTCTCTGCGCCGCGGACATTCTCCTTCACCTCTCTGATCAGGTATTCCATCTCTTCAGGTGTGGTATATCCTACGGTGTCAGGCAGATTGATGGTAGTCGCACCGCTCTCGATAGCAACAGCCGTGATCTTCTTGAGAAATTCGATGTCGCTTCTGGTCGCGTCCTCAGCTGAGAACTCGATGTTCGGGCAGATCTTTCTGGCATAGGCAACCATCTGTTTTGCCTGCTCAAGAACCTCGTCAGGAGTCATCTTGAGCTTGTATTCCATGTGTATAGGAGAAGTCGCAATGAAGACATGGATCCTCGGATCCACAGCTCCCTTTACAGCCTCCCATGCTGCATCAATGTCCTTGACATTGCAGCGGGCCAGACTCGCAACGGTACAGTCCCTGACGTTCTCCGCGATAGTCTTTACAGACTCAAAATCTCCCGGAGATACGATGGCAAATCCCGCTTCGATAATGTCGACCTTGAGTTTTTCGAGACAGTGTGCGACCTCGATTTTTTCTTGGAGGTTCATGCTGCAGCCCGGAGACTGCTCCCCGTCTCTCAATGTCGTGTCAAAAATTTTTACCTGGTCCATAATTACCTCTAGTCTGCAGGGCGGCTGGC
>CAMIWY010000246.1 GCA_946402595.1 uncultured Clostridia bacterium | reverse complement strand
ATCCGCTCGTATGTACAGCGTTCAACGCCGACTTCGACGGAGACCAGATGGCTGTTCACGTTCCTCTGTCAGTAGAGGCACAGGCTGAGGCAAGATTCCTCATGCTGTCAGTAAACAACATCCTGGCACCTAAGGACGGATCGCCTATCACGATCCCGACTCAGGACATGATCCTCGGATCATACTACCTCACACATCCGGGCAGCGAAGAGAGAAACCGTCCGGCAGAGAGAGGCGACGGCAAGTGCTTTGCCGACTATGATGAGATGATCATGGCATACCAGACAGGCGTTGTCGGTATCCATGCAAGAGTCAAGGTAAGACGTTACGCTTATCCGGGAGATCCGGGCAAGCTGGTAGAGTCAACTGTAGGAAGATTCATCTTCAACCAGGGACTCCCTCAGGACCTCGGATTCGTAGACAGAGAGAAGGATCCGTACTCACTCGAAGTCGACTTCCTCTGCGAGAAGAAGGCTCTCGGAAAAATCATCGCTGCATGCTTCAAGGTACACGGCAACACTGAGACAGCTCTGATGCTTGACTACATCAAGGATACAGGCTATCACTACTCAACAGTAAGTGCCGTAACCATCAGTATCTCCGACATGGAGATCCCTGAAGCCAAGGCTGAGATCGTTGGCGCAGCAGAGAAGGAAGTAGATACATACGAAGCTCTGTACAAGCGCGGACTCATGTCCAACAAGGAGAGATACGACAAGGTCATCGCAACATGGAGAAAAGCTACATCTGACACAGCTGATGCTCTGATGGACAACCTCGGCACCATGAACAACCTGTACATCATGGCTAATTCCGGTGCGAGAGGTAACAAGTCCCAGATCAGCCAGATCGGCGGAATGAGAGGACTTATGGCCAACGCTACAGGTCACACTGTAGAGATCCCTATCAAGTCCAACTTCCGTGAAGGACTGTCCATACTGGAGTACTTCATTTCATCAAACGGTGCCCGTAAGGGTCTGACAGATACAGCTCTGAGAACAGCTGACTCGGGTTATCTGACAAGAAGACTTGTAGATATCTCCCACAGCATCATCATCAATGAAGAGGACTGCGGTACTGACGAAGGTATCGAGATCCGCGCATTCATGGATGGCAAGGAAGAGATCGAAAAGCTCTGGCAGAGAATCGCCGGCAGATACACAATCGAGGATGTGGTTGATCCTCAGACAGGTGAAGTGATCATCGGAGCTAATGAGTACATCACTGATGACATGGCTCTCGAGATCGAAAGCCGCGGCGTAGAGACTGTAAAGATCAGATCTGCAATGACATGCCGTGCTAAGAGCGGACTTTGCGCTAAGTGCTACGGCAAGAACATGGCTACAGGCAGAATGGTTCTTCCTGGCGAAGCTGTAGGTATCATCGCTGCTCAGTCCATCGGTGAGCCGGGTACACAGCTGACCATGAGAACATTCCATACCGGTGGTGTAGCCGGATCCGATATCACTCAGGGTCTTCCGAGAGTTGAGGAGCTGTTCGAGGCACGTAAGCCTAAGGGTCTCGCTGAGATCTGCGAGGGCGACGGTGTTGTAACAGCCATCGAACCTAGAGAGGACAACAAGACTGATCTGGTCGTAAGAGAAGAAGGCGGCGAGAGGAACTATGTAATTCCGTTCGGCGCAAGGATCAACGTCGAGGTCGGTCAGGAAGTCAAGGCCGGAGACTCGATCACAAGAGGTCCGCTTGATCCTCATGACATCATGAGACTCAACGGAGTTCAGGGCGTATATGAATATCTCCTCAGAGAAGTTCAGAGAGTATACAAGACACAGGGTGTAGACATCAACGACAAGCACGTTGAGATCATCGTAAGTCAGATGCTCTCCAAGTACAAAGTCGAGAAGCCTGGAGATACAGGTCTTCTCCCTGGCGGACAGTATTCAAGAAGAGAGCTCGAGGAAGCCAATGCCAAGGCTGAAGCTGAAGGCGGCGAACCTGCAACTGCAAACAGACAGCTGCTCGGTATCACCAAGGCAGCTCTTGCTACATCTTCGTTCCTGTCAGCAGCTTCTTTCCAGGAGACTACAAGAGTTCTGACAGATGCTTCCATCAAGGGCAAAACTGACAGACTTGAAGGTCTCAAGGAGAACGTCATGATCGGTAAGCTCATCCCTGCAGGTACCGGAATGAAGAGGTACAGCGACGTTCAGGTCGATTACGGCGAGAACGACTGGATGATGCACGGCGATGACCAGCCTAGGATCTACGAGGATGTTCCTGCACCTGCACATGAGACACCGGAGCAGGCAGCAGAGCAGACCGAAGAGCCTGAAGAAGAGCCGGTAGTATATGGCGAAACAGTTATACTTGAATAAACGAAAAATACTTCGTTTTACTTAGTAAATAAGGGTAAATATCAGCGATTGCGGTGTTTTTTCACCTCAATCGCTGATTGACTCTGTTGTGCAGACAAAAATACCGCCGAAGTATTGACTTTACAATGCTTTGACAGTAAGATTATGAAGTTCGAGACTCTCTTTAGGAGAGCTGGATACACATAACAAAAAATCTAGGAAGAAAGGAGAAAAGAATGCCTACAATTAACCAGTTAGTACGTCAGGGCAGACAGAGCACTGTCAAGAAGTCTACAGCACCTGCACTTGGTAAGAACATGAACACACTTCGCAAGACTCTTACCGACGTTAATTCCCCTCAGAAGAGAGGAGTATGCGTAGCAGTTAAGACTGTAACTCCTAAGAAGCCGAATTCAGCTCTGAGAAAGGTTGCAAGAGTTCGTCTTACCAACGGAATGGAAGTTACTGCTTACATCCCTGGTATCGGACACAATCTGCAGGAGCACTCTGTAGTTCTTGTAAGAGGCGGAAGAGTTAAGGACCTCCCTGGTGTCAGATATCACATCATCAGAGGAACACTTGATGCATCCGGCGTTGCAAACCGTGGACAGGGCCGTTCAAAATACGGTGCAAAGAGACCTAAGAAAAAGTAAGCATTTCATTGATCATACGCCGTTGGCGTAAGGGAGAAATGCTTGATCTACGGAGGCAAGCTCCTCCGATAGAATCATGCAAACTAATACTCAGTACAGGGCATTCTTTATTCTATATAGAGAGCGCCACGGGGGCCGGCCGGCGAGTAAGGCAGCTGAATCTGCTGTCTGAAGAAGATCACGGGACGGTCAACGAGTACCTATTCAATTCCAGAAGGAGGGAAGAGAAGTGCCAAGAAAAGGTAACACACCTAAGAGAGAAGTTCTTCCTGATCCTGTATACGGCAGCGTAGTAGTTGCCAAGCTGATCAACAGCATCATGCTCGA
>CAMIWY010000245.1 GCA_946402595.1 uncultured Clostridia bacterium | reverse complement strand
AACAGATAAAGGGGAAAGGGATAATGGATGCACAGGAGATCATTCAGCTGATAAGGGACGCAGAGAAGAAGACACCTGTAAGGATGTATGTCAGGGAGAAGGCGCCGGTTGATTACGGGAATGCAAGGGTCTTCGGCGCAGGAGACAAGATAGTCTTCGGCGACTGGAATGAGCTGGAAGAAATAGTGAGGAAAAGCAGTGACAGGATCGAGGACATTGTAATAGAGAATGACTGCCGCAACAGTGCGCTCCACCTGCTGGATACCAAGAATCTGCATGCGAGAATAGAGCCCGGAGCTTTCATAAGAGAACAGGTGGAAATAGGCGACAATGCCGTGATCATGATGGGCGCTGTGATCAATATAGGGGCGGTCATCGGTGAGGGCTCGATGATAGACATGGGGGCTGTCATCGGAGGCAGAGCTGAGGTAGGCAAAAACTGCCACATAGGTGCAGGAGCGGTCCTCGCAGGAGTAGTTGAGCCAGCTTCTGCGGTCCCTGTGATCGTAGAGGATGATGTTCTCATAGGCGCAAACGCGGTTGTGATAGAGGGCGTAAGAATAGGAAAAGGTGCTGTAGTGGCTGCAGGAGCGATAGTGACAGCAGATGTTCCGCCTGGAATGGTAGCTGCCGGGTGTCCGGCCAGAGTCATCAAGGCCAAGGACGATAAGACTTCGATGAAAACAGCCCTTGAACAGGACCTGAGGCATCTCTAGAACGGAGGCAGAATATGTCTGTAAGTGAACATATGAATCAGGCTGTGTACAGGCTGGAGAGAAGTGCAATAAGAGAATTCTCAAAGCTGGCAGCATCCGTTCCGGGGTGTGTAAGGCTTACTCTGGGCGAGCCGGACTTTGATACGCCTGAAGCGATAAGCCGTGAAGTCAGCGAATCTGTCGCTGCGGGCGACACACATTATATAGAGAATAACGGAAGCAGAATTCTGCGTAAACGTATCTCAGAGTTCGAGAAAACGAAAGGCCTTGAGTACAGCGCAGATGAGATCATCGTTACTGCAGGCGCAACTGAGGCATTGTTTGTATCGCTTCTCGGAATACTGGATCCGGGTGATGAGGTGATCATTCCGGTGCCGGCGTTCGTTCTGTATGAGCAGATTGTGAACCTCTGCAGGGGAGTATGTGTTCCCATGGATACATCAGGTGCAGGGTTCCAGATAAGAAAAGATGATCTTGAGCCTCTGATAAGCAGCAGAACGAAGGCGGTAATCCTTAACTCTCCGAACAATCCGACCGGCTGCGCATATGACGAAGAGAGCCTGAGAATGGTATACGAAGCTGTGAAAGGAAGAGATATCTTCGTCATCTGTGATGATGTATACAGGTCGCTCTATTACGGGAGTGAGTACCACAGTTTTGCAGAATACCGCGATATCAGAGAACAGATCCTCGCCGTGCAGAGCTTCTCCAAGCCTTATGCGATGACAGGGTGGAGAATGGGCTATCTTATGGCTGACGCATCTGTGAAAGAGAGGCTTGAACTGGTGCATCAGTTCGATGTTGTCTCCACTCCGTCAATGATGCAGAAGGCATGCATCACTGCATTGGATATAGACACATCATATATGACTGAAGAATACAGAAGGCGGAGAGACTATGTGACAGGCAGGCTGATCGGAATGGGCCTTGAGACGAAGACTCCAGAAGGCGCATTCTACGTTTTCCCTTCGATCAGGAAATACGGTATGGGTTCGTTTGAATTTGCTGAAAGGCTTGTCAGGGAAGGAGCTGTTGCTGTCACGCCCGGGGCGGCGTTCGGCTCAGATGATCACATAAGGATCTCATACTGCTGCAGCATGGACGATTTAAAGCAAGGTCTCGACCGCCTTGAGAGGTTCCTTATCACGTTCCGGAATAAATGAGCAGGGTAAGTGCGGATACAGAGGATGCTGCAAAGGCTGCATGATAAACAGCCGGAACGGGGAGAGTACAGAAATGAAATTTACCAAAATGCAGGGATGCGGAAATGACTATATATATGTCAACTGCTTTGAAGAGAACGTGAAGGACCCTTCAGAGCTGGCCGTAAAGCTGTCGGACAGGAGATACGGCATAGGAAGTGACGGGCTTATCCTCATAGAGCCGTCGGACAGGGCTGATGCTTTCATGCATATGTTCAACCGCGACGGATCTGAAGGCAGAATGTGCGGCAACGGGATCAGATGCGTTGCCAAGTATTTATATGACAGCGGGATGGTCCCGCCGGACAGGACTCATGTCCTGATAGATACAAAAGCCGGTGTGAGAGAAATCAGGCTTGATATAAAAGACGGCAAGGCCGCAGGTGCTACCGTTGACATGGGCATAGCTGAAGTATCTGATGTGCCTGATGTCATTGTAGCCGGAGGAATGAAGCTGTGCTTCACAGCAGTCAGCACGGGCAATCCGCATGCAGTTTTCTTCCTTGAGGATAATCCTGCTCTGGGCGGAAGCACTGACGGGGAAACTTCCGGCGGAGATGGGTCCCTCGCGCTGCTCGGCCGGATCCCGCTTGAGATCATCGGACCTGAAATAGAAAGCTCGGGAAGATTTCCTGACGGGGTCAATGCGGAGTTCGCAGAGGTAATCAGCCCGGAGGAGATCGGCTTTCGGGTCTGGGAGAGAGGATCGGGAGAGACGTATGCGTGCGGAACAGGAGCAACTGCAGCAGTAGCTGCAGGATGCTTTGCCGGAAAACTGGCAGGCAAAGTGCTTGTGCATCTCAGAGGGGGAGTCCTGGAGATAGAGTGTGACAGGGATACAGGGAGATGCTTTATGACAGGGCCGGCAGTAACCGTATTCACAGGAGATACACCATGATAAAGACGATCAGAAACGAGGCAGAGAGATTCTCAGATGAAATAAAGGAACTGAGGATGACCATACACAGGCATCCTGAGATGGGAAATCATGAATACTGTACGGCCGGGCTTGCGGAAAAATACCTGAATGGGCACGGGATAGCGACCAGAAGGTTACTTGACACGGCTGTTGTCGGGGAGCTGAGGTGCGGAGCTGAAGACCCGGAGAATGGTCCGGCAAGGACGGTCGCGCTGAGGGCCGACATGGATGCGCTGCCTCTGACTGAGATGACAGGGGCGGAGTTCGCGTCAGAGGTAAGGGGTGTCATGCATGCGTGCGGACATGACGTACACACTGCAGCGGTGCTCGGAGCTGCCAGAATACTGGCTGAGCACAGAAACGAACTGAAAGGGAATGTGGTATTCCTGCTCCAGCCTGATGAAGAGGGACACGGAGGTGCTGACAGAATGATCAGAGAAGGCTGCATGGACGGAGTGGATGCTGTC
>CAMIWY010000244.1 GCA_946402595.1 uncultured Clostridia bacterium | reverse complement strand
AAGACTGCCTCAGCAGTCCCGTCTTCTGACCTGACCGTCTTCGACACCTCAACGACGTGGCCCTTAAGAGTGAATGTGACTTCATTGTCAGCATACATTTCAGCCCTCAGCTTAGCGGTGTATCCGGCAGAGGTCTTTTCGCAGGCAAAATCAATATCCCTGATGCCGTCTCTGTCCTCGATCCTGAGAAGTACATCGCGGAATATGCCGTTATTCCGGAACATATCCTGGCATTCAAGATAAGTGCCAGTGCACCATCTGCGCACTACGACCACGAGCTCGTTCTCACCCTCATGAATAAGACGTGAAACATAGAACTCCGCCGTATTGTGAGCACCTTCAGTATATCCTGCAAATCTCCCGTTGACATAGACATCAGCGCAGCTGGCTACTCCGAGGAAGCTCAGGATATGCTTCTTTGACATGTCCTCAGCAGTGAAGAAAGTCCTGTAGATTCCTGCAAAATTGTATTCCTCTCCCGGGTTTGTCCATCTCGGTCTGCTGCCCTTATCTGCACCGACCCAGCAGAATGTCCTGCCTGTTTTCTCTGTCTCAGGGATCTTAGGAGGATCAAACGGGAACTGATATCTCGTATTGACATAGAAAGGTTTATCGTAACCTCTGAACTGCCAGCATGACGGAACATCGATCTTATCAAAAGACGTGTTGTCCGTATCAAGAACATCAGGTATTTCCGCAGGAAGCGGGTAGAATCTGAAGTCCCATTCGCCGTTCAGGCATTTTACCAGAGGTGAGCTGTATCTTTTGGCCTTGCCTGCAGCAGCATCAGAAGATGCCCTGTCAGGATAAGGAATGAAATAGCTCCTCGGAGGCAGTTCATTGATATTTATCGTATTAAAAGTGCAGTAATTAGTTTTGTTGATCCTGTATTTCAAGTTATAGCTCCTTACATCAGATATCTGTTGTCTGATCCGGCCCCCTTTAAGATCAGAATACGGGCCCCATACCCTTAGTTTCTTCTCGCCTTATCATCTCTGACCCACAGTACTCTTTCAAGCCTTTCGGCTGAGTTCCTGCTCGGCAGGAAGAGCGGCACGTACTCTATGATCAGGTTGGAAGTTTCAAGTCCGAACCATCTTGCCGGGCTTCCGGCGATACGTCTTATAAAATACTTAGTGTGTATGAACAGGTTGTCACTTGCGGAGATGTCTCCCTCGAGCGGCATCCTCTTTCTGAGCATGCAGAACTTGAATGAGCCGACATCGGACGGTCCGTATATCGAGTGTCTCTTGTCCTGTTTAGGCAGTTCCTCTGTCGCAAGCAGGTCATGCACTATCTGTCTCAGATATATGTTTACACTCTGCTTGACCTTGAATCCAAGATTAAGATTGACACGGAATATGAAATCAGTACCGAAGGTCTCTACTTCGTACTCTCTCTGGAACGGACTGTTGGTCGTATTGACACTGATGAACCAGTAAGCATCTGCCTTCTTAGGTTCCTTATCCAGTATGGAGTACAGGATATCCCTGTCTATCGCCTCTACATCATCGCCTTTTGCGATATATACGAGATTGTTGGAACAGAGAGGGATCTCTTCATCATCCTTCAGACCCTTGATCGTATCCAGATAATCACGGATCGGAAGTCTGACCTTCTGCATGCGTTCAATCTGTGTACCGCGGTACCAGCTGAGCATAATGAACAGGATCGCAAGTGAAAGGATGATTGCTACATAACCTCCTACGGCGAACTTGCCGAGGCTGGAAATGAAGAAGACTCCCTCAAGTGCGAAGAATGTCACAGCGAACAGCACTGCACCGATCACCCTCCGGTGAACTATGCCTATATATACAGTGAACATGACCGTCATCATCAGCATGCTGATGGTGATGGCGAGTCCGTATGCGTTCTCCATTCGTGAGCCGCTGCGGAAATATAAAATTACGGCAATGCACAGGAACCACAGTATCTTATTGATGAGCGGCACATATATCTGACCCTTGGTATCCGACGGATATCTCACATTGAGATGCGGCATCAGGTCGAGGCTGGCGGCCTCGTGTACGAGCGTATAGCTGCCGCTTATGAGCGCCTGGCTTGCGATGATAGCTGCAAGTGCACTCAGTATGATAGCGACCGGTCTCATGCCTGCAGGCAGCATCATGTAGAACGGATTGATCTCCTCTATAGCTGCCATCTCAGCATTGGTGCTGTTTTTTATGATCCATACGCACTGACCCATGTAGTTGAGAATCAGGCATACCTTGACGAACGGCCAGCTGATCATGATATTCTCTCTGCCGACATGGCCCATGTCCGTATACAGAGCTTCCGCACCTGTCGTACAGAGGAATACGCTTCCGAGTATCATCAGCCCTGCTTTATTGCCCGGGCTGAAAAGCACTCTGACTGCGTACAGCGGGTTCAGAGCCCTTATGATGCTCAGATCGCCGAGAGACAGCCAGATGCCTGTGATCCCCAGGAACAGGAACCATATCATCATGACCGGTCCGAACAGTTTGCCTATCGCGCTCGTTCCGTTCCTCTGGATAAGGAAGAGTGCACAGACAATGGTGATCGTGATGATAAGAACCAAATGCTGTCCGTCTCCGAGTATCCTGTTCATCACACTGATACTCCTGAGACCTTCGACCGCTGTAGTTACAGTCACGGCAGGTGTAAGAACACCGTCAGCCAGCATCGTGGCTCCGCCTATCATCGTAGGGATGATGAGCCATTTGCCGCAGTCCCTGACAAGACTGTACAGGGCGAATATACCGCCCTCACCGTGGTTATCAGCACGAAGTGCTATCAGAACATGCTTGACAGTCGTCAGCAATGTGATCGTCCATATTACAAGAGAAAGCGAACCGATTATGAATGTCTCATCAACATTGGCAAGGCCGCCGTTCCCCTCGACGATCGACTTCATTACGTACATAGGCGATGTTCCTATATCTCCGTAAACGATGCCGATCGTCACGAGGAACATTCCCATGCTAAAATGCCCCATACGGGCTTCACTTTTCTGCATACCAACACCTCATTACCCGGCTTTCCCCCATCCGGGCTTCCTCAAAACCTATCTGCTATTATAACATCCTGTCAGCCGTAAAAAAAATATTTCTGTCCGGTTCAGTCTTATCTTGACATGAATTTTCTTGCCGCTGCGATGCCTATCTTATAAGGCAGAGGTCTGAGATCCCTGTCTGCCTTCTTCAGCATGTCTCTTATGCGTATGTGCTGAGGGCAGTGCTGCTCGCACTTGCCGCACCCTACGCACTGTGACGGGAAAGCGGTCTCCTTGCGCATGCCTATGTTGCGGGCATACTCGAATCTTACATGATTCTTCTTTCCCT
>CAMIWY010000243.1 GCA_946402595.1 uncultured Clostridia bacterium | reverse complement strand
CATGAGCTGTCGAAAGTTCTGTTCAGAAAGATGAGGACTTTCTGGAGACCTTTCTCTATAGCGGCGGTCATGATGTCCGCAGCGTACTATCTCGGACCGGAGCAGGGCACCGGCCAGGTATTCATGATAGTCGCACAGGTTGTATACTGGATTTTCCTGATGAGGCTTTACTACCGCCTGTCCAAAAGCTTTGGGCATGGGATCCCATATGCGATCCTCCTGATATTATGTCCGACGCTGTTCCTGCTGATCCTCGGGCTGGGCAAGAGCCAGTATCACCCGCTTGAGTTCAAAAAGGAAAAGAACTACGGCGCATTCATCAACGGTATGCGTAAGGTGACCGTTTTCATAGTGTCTGCTGCTGAGCTTGCGGCGCTGATATTCGGAGTAGGCTTTATTACAGTAAAAGAGTATCCGCCGAGACCGCTCGCCAACATGATACTTAACGATGTGTATAAGCAGAGCAGCGGAATAGAGTCTGACGGCAAATGTGTCACAAGAGAGGAGACCATGGGCGATGCTGCTGCTTCTCTTGCACAGATGCCTGTAAGCAGGGAGAAATTCTTCCCTGACCATTCCGGGGACAAGAGTGTTGTCGTAATGGAATATATCATAGGCGCTGACCTGGAAGACAGGATAGGCTGTGCAAGCGCCAACATCCGCATGATGCAGGATGCCACAAAGAAAGGAGACGCACTGACCTTCGTACTGGAAGCAGGCGGCTCAAGAAGATGGTTCACTCAGGGAATAACCGAGGGCGGATACGGAAGATATACCGTCAGAGACGGTGAGGTCCTGATGGATAAGAACCTCAATATTGAGACCATGGAGAGCCCTGCAGAGCTTACAGACTTCATCAAATGGACCGCAGAAAACTATCCTGCAGACAGATACATGCTGGTACTGTGGGATCACGGCGGCGGAGTGCCGTACGGCTACGGAGTCGATCAGCTCGCACACAGGAAGGATGCCGGTGACAGAACAGGATTAAGCGTTTCGGAGATCGCAGAAGCTGCAAAGGCATCCGGCGTGAAGTTCGATGTTGTGGGATTTGATGCCTGCCTGATGCAGGATATCGAGGTCGCTTCAGCACTGGAACCTTGTGCTGATTACTACCTTGCTTCAGAAGAGACTGAAGGCGGATTCGGATGGTATTACACCTCTGCTTTCGGAAAACTTGCCCAGAATCCCGGACTGAGTTCTGAAGAATTCGGAAAAGACATGGTTTCCGCATATGACCAGTTCAACAGAGCGACAAATGACGGTCAGGCGCAGACAGCGTCAACGCTGTCCTTTGTCGACCTGACTATGGTGAATCCGGCATACGAGAAGGTCACCGGGATTTTCGAGAAGGCTGATGCTGCTATCAAGGAGGATCCGAAGGACTTTGGTGAGCTTGGTCTTGCGGCAATGAACTCATACGCATTCGCAGATAATATTCAGCTGGATCTCGTCGACTTTATCGACAAGCTCGATGATACGGATCTGAATGATTCCATCTGCAGCAAGCAGGAGAAGGAAGACGCGATCAATGCTCTGAAAGCCTGCGTCGTATACAGAAACAGAGACGCTGCCGAGGGAATAAACGGCATGGCACTCGCTTTGCCTTATAAAACGATCGGGCACTATTCCGATACGAACACTGAACTCAAGAATCTCAAGCTGGATAAGCAGACTGCCCTGTTCGACGATGTTTTCAGTATAATTGCTGTGCAGAAGAAGGCCGAGCATGAGGAGAAACTTGAAGAGAGTAAAGACAGCAGTATAGGTACATTCTTTGAAGAACTGACCTACACGGATTACACGACCAGCGACTGGTATAAAAAAGGATTTGAGGATTACGATCCTACGACTGACCTCATAGACATCCCGGTCACAGATACCGGCAACGGATGGCAGGTCCAGATTCCTGAAGAGACATGGGACATAGTTGCTGACTGCAGAACGGCTGTGTACCAGAAGACTGAGGACGGAAGACTGAGATTCCTCGGAAACGATCACATCGGTGATAACGATGCTGATGGTCATCCTATGGTCGACGTGGACGATATGTGGATCCACATCAATGATCATCTGGTCTTCTATGATGCCCAGACACCGAGGGAGACTGAAGAAGGTACAGTATTCTCCGGAGAAACAAGGGCACGCCTGAACGGGGAAGATGAGATCATAGTATACATCGAATGGGACCCTGTAAAGGGAGAAGATGATGCTGTGACGGGACATATAACAGGATATGATTATGCGGAAGATGAGATGTCTTTCATGGAGAAGGGCACTCAGACCTTCAAACCGGGAGATTCCCTGGAATTCCTGTTCGACTATTATGATGAAGAGGGCAAACTCATAGGAACGGAGGCATACGGCAGCAAGCTGCGTGTGACCAACCCGGACAATCTGAAAGCAGAAGACAAGCCGCTGCCTGAATGTGATATTCAGTTCCTCGGCGTGCTGACGGATGTATACCAGAGAAATCTTATGACTGAAGTATTAGAGGGACATATTGGAAACTAGGAACAGCGCGACAGAAATTGAATTAAGACGAAGGCAGAATACGCTGATCATAGTCGGTGCAGGGACCATCCTTTTCGGTGTCTGGTCGATCGTAAAAACGGTCGGTCTGTTCTATTTTGACAAAGCCAGACGCATGGCTGTGCTGAAAGACTGGTCATGATAGCGGGAGGCGTCTGGCTCTTTTATGATCAGGTTAATGGACTGAAAGTTGTGGCAGTTGTGCTGAGTATTTCATGTACTCTCATAGGTTTTCAGACACTTCTGTACTATCTGACTATGGCGAGACACATGGTAAGCGGCAAGGTGCTGCTGTACCGCGGCATGATATTTCTGGATGTCGGACTGTTCACAACAGCAATGATCAATAATGCCAGAATATATATTGTCCTGTATCTGGCAGTACTGCATGGCTTTTATGGGATCGTGGATATCCTGAGGAGCCGCGAAAGCAAAGGTGTCGGAAATCCCGGCTGGAAATGGGCTCTGTTCAGCGGGCTGACCAATCTTCTGCTTGCTGTTGCTGTGATCGTGGGAGGTCTTTATAACGGATCGATACGTGTAGTGGCATATATCTATGCCAGCGGACTCATTTACGCGGGCTGCATAAGGATAGCCGGTGTATTCAGAAAAACCGATATAGTCTATATACAATGATGACAATGGAGGGAAAGATAATGAATGAAGCTCTGAAAAAAGCAATCAACGGAATATCTGTTGCTGTAGTATTTCTTAATCTGGCGCTTGTAGTTCTCAAGCTGACCAAAACTGTTTCTGAGGACTGATAATAGATGAAGTTGTTTGCTAACGTAAGG
>CAMIWY010000242.1 GCA_946402595.1 uncultured Clostridia bacterium | reverse complement strand
TGGTGGAGACGGTGGGAGTCGAACCCACGTCCAAGAGTATTTCCGGAAGACTTTCTCCGAGCGCAGCCGGGTATTTGATTTTACATGATGAGCGTCACACGGCAGACTCACATCATGCTATCCCGTAGATACTCTTACGATGCCGGGCGGTCACGCAAGAGTTTTTCTGCATAAATGATGCCGGATCCTGTGCCTGCAGACGAACTCAGGCCGACACGCGGGGCTGAACTATGCAGCCAGTGCGAAATTGTTGTTTGTTTTAGCGTTTCTTTTTAACGGGTACTTTTTACGTGGATCACCACCACAGCTCGCTTATCCTCGTTCCACGCACCTGTCGAAACCAGTACGTCCCCACGAGTTACTGCAGATGTATTTCTGTAGAATCATTATTATAGTCAACTGCAGTTTTTTGTCAAGTAAATTGTCAGTTTAGTATTCGTTTAGTATTCGTTAGCGGAAGTCGGCGATTTCTACTCCTTCTGAGCGGACGATATCTCTCAGCCTTTCCATCTCAGCCTTGTCAGGAGTTCTGAATTCAGGATGATCATACGGCATGCCGAGTGCCTCGTATTTGATCTGTCCGTATCTGTGATAAGGCAGCAGCTCCATGCGGGCATGCGGCAGATGTCTGTGCACGTACTCTGCAGATGCTCTGATGTTTTCATCGTCATCATTCACGCCGCCTATGACCGGTATCCTGATCACGATCTCAGGTCCGTGTCCGTCATTTCCTGTCCTTCCCTCTGCATCGGCAATTTCGAATATGTCTGTGTCCTGCTGACCGAAAACCGCCAGATTTGCGATATTTTCAAGTATCCTTTCGTTGGAAACTCCTGTGTATTCCTTATGCTTCTCAGAATCGAATATCTTGAGATCCATGAATATGAGATCCATGCGCGCCAGGATGTGAGAGACCCTGTTCCAGTCGAACATACCGCACGTCTCTATGTCCATGCTGTAGCCCATGTCATAGATTTCCCTACTCATGCAGTCGAGGAACTCAGTCTGTGATGTGGCTTCTCCTCCCGAGAACGTGATGCCTCCGCCGCTGTATGAATAGAAAAGTCTGTGCTTCTGGATCTCCTTGAGCACGTCGTCAGCATCTGTCAGAGTGACCATACGGGCCCTTGCATCCGCCGGGCATACACCGGCGCACTTTCCGCACGCGATGCACCTTTCCCGCTCAGCATTCAAATTGATCCCGATACCCTGCGGACATGCTTCCGCACAGGCGCCGCAGCCTATGCACTTCCTCTCATACCACCCGATAACAGGCGTCGCAGTGAAGCCCTCAGGATTTGAGCACCATCTGCATCTGAGCGGGCAGCCCGCCATGAATACCGTTGACCTGATGCCGTCCCCGTCATTAACAGAGAACGGCTGGACCTGCATTATATAACCCTTTGCTCCCATGCCGTTCTCTCCTTCTGATCTGATTAAAATTCTGTGTGTGCGTTTCTCGCCATGATGGAATCCTGCATCTCCTTCGACAGGTTGGTGAACTGTGCGCTGTATCCTGCGACTCTCACCAGCAGGCTCCTGTACTTCTCAGGATGCGCCTGTGCATCCTTAAGAACTTCGTTTGATATCGTGTTGAACTGAACGTGGAATCCACCGAGGGCAAAATAGCTCTGCAGCATGGCTCCGAGGTTCGCTCTTCCTCTCTTCGTGGCCACGAGGTCGTGGTTCAGTCTGAGGTTGAGAAGTGTTCCTCCGCTGTGGATGTCGTGCTTTACCTTGGCTGCACTTCTCAGTGCGGCGAGGCATGTCGACTTGTCACTTCCGGTGTACGGTGATACTCCTTCATTGATCGGATCCTTCGCATGGCGGCCTTCAGGTGTGGCTCCGAGGACTTTGCCCGTAGGCAGATAGTTCGAAATGCCCATGAATGCTGTCACGAAGTGGTTCCCGTATATGTCGTCATACTTAGTTACTTCATCATAGAAGAAATCCGCGAGGTCTCTTGCGATCGAGTCGACATAGTCGATGTCGTTGCCGTACTTAGGGCATGCGAGCGCAAGCTCTCTCAGGTCCTCATAGCCTTCCCAGTTGTTGTCAATTGCATCGATGATGTCTGCCAGAGTGCACTTCTTCTCCTCGAAGACAAGCTTCTGAATGACTGCGAGAGAGTTGGCTGTTACTGATAGTCCGACGCCTGTGAATACCGGACCGATGTTGTACTTGGCTCCGCCGTCGACGAGGTCCTTTCCGTTCTTCATGCAGTACTCGTTGCACGCTGACATGAAAGGCCTGTGGCCGATCTCCTTATGGATCTGCTGGGCGGTGCAAAGGCTGATGACTCCGTGCCTTACGAGATATCTGAACTGCTTCTTCCACGCTTCGAGGATCTCGTCCATCGACCCGAATGTCTTCGGGTCCTTCTCAGGGAGAGATACCTGCTCACCACTCAGGCGGCTGCAGCCTCTGTTCAGTGCGAACTCGAGTGCAGCGGCAAAACTGATGCTTGCTGCCGAGGTCCACTCGAAGGTTTTGCGCGAATGAGGAACGACGCAGCCGCAGTTGTTCCAGTCTCTTGCGTCCTTAGGCTCGTATCCGAGGTTGGAAAGCATCTGGTATCCCGTGCGGTCGCCGTGGATAGCCGGGAATCCGCATCCGGTGGATACGAGTTCGGTCACGGCCTCCATGAATTCAGGCGGGCAGTCCGGATGGATCCTGCAGCTGAGTGTAGGCTGGTGTGTCATGCACTCTCTTGTTGCCTGGATTGCCATATATGATACATCGTTGGTGGCATCTGATCCATCGACCTTCGTGCCGCCTACCGTGAGATTCTCGAAGTTGGTATAGCCCGCGAAGAAGCTGGCCGTGTTCTTGGAGATGGTCCATGCCCATTCGCTGTACTTGAGCCACAGGCACTCAACGAGTTCGAGCGCTGCATCGTAATCTATGAGGCCTGCTTCTTTATCCGCCTTGTAATACGGATACATGTACTGGTCGAATCTGCCCGGGTTCCATGCAAGAGGATTCTCTGCGATGATGCCGCCGAGCTGCACGAACCATACGAACTGGACGGCCTCTCTGAATGACTTAGGCGGCTGCTCAGGGATCCTTGAGCATACGTCAGCGATCTCCTCGAGCTCTTTCTTCCTTACAGGGTCAGTCTCCTCAGCCGCCATCTCTGCAGCCTTTGCAGAATAACGTCTTCCGAGTGTGATCATCGCATCAGCGATCAGCACCATCGACTTGTAGAAGTTGATCTTTTCCTTCTCTGCAGGGATCGCTTCGTCAAGCTCTGCCATATAAGCCTCGGCCTCGGCTTTGATCCCGCCATACCCTTTCGGCAGAAGGACGTCAATATAGTCTGCAGAT
>CAMIWY010000241.1 GCA_946402595.1 uncultured Clostridia bacterium | reverse complement strand
TTTGCCTCTCTGATAAAAAATGAGCTGCATGCTGCAGCTCATTTCAGCAATATACATAATTGCTTATTACAGTTTTCCGCCGGATGTAGCGATACCTTCGACGAACTGCTTCTGGAAGATCACGTAGATGACGATCATCGGGATAACAGCCAGAACAGCTGCGCCCATCATCTGCGGATAGTTGCTTCCATACTGTCCCTGTGCCTTTGCAAGACCGGCAGCAAGTGTAGTTGTCTGTACGCTTGAGCAGACGATCATAGGCCACATCAGGTCTTTGAATGCGAACAGTGCAGTGAAGATACCGAGCGAAACCATTGAAGATCTTGTCAGCGGCATCATGATTCTCAGGAATCTCTGGCCGATGTTGCAGCCGTCGATGCTTGCCGCCTCTTCAAGGTCCATAGGAAGTCCCTGATATCCTGTCTTGAGCAGGTAGGTACCGAACGCAGTTACGATACCAGGGAATACAAGTCCTGCCATTGTGTTCAGCCAGCCAAGTCCTGAAACCATCAGATACTGCGGGATTATGAAGATCGTTGACGGGATCATCATCTGAACGAGTATCAGTGAGAACAGGAAGTTCTTGCCAGGGAACTTCAGACGTCCGAATGCATATCCTGCCATAGTAGCTGTCAGGACAGCACATACGACACGGAAGAAGATCATCAGCAGTGTGTTCTTGTACAGTACGAGGAAGTTATAGCTCTTCCATACTGTGCCGAATGTCTCCCAGTGCCAGCCATTATGCGGGAAGATATAGAACGGGCTTACCGAAATAGCTTCCTGGTTGGTCTTGAGTGCCGTAAGGATCATCCAAGCGAAGGGAACCAGCATGATGAATGCCATGATGATCAGGATGATGTAAATAATAGTTGTATTTACGCGAGCTCTTGTACGTGCGCTTTCCATGAATCGTTCCCTCCTTTCTAGTTATAGAATACAAAACGCTTTTCAGCGCGCTGCATTATGACAGTAACGATCATGATGAATACTACGAGTATCATTACGATAGCTGCGCCGTATCCCTTGTTGCCCTGGTTGAATGAGTATTCATAGAATACATATACCGTGGACTGCACCTTGCTCAGAGCCTGATTCGTTCTGTCCATTACCATGAACATAAGGTCGAATATTGTCAGAGCTCCGATAACACGGGTCTGTACGATGAAGAATGTTGTAGGGCTCAGCAGAGGTATCGTGATGTCAAAGAACTGGCGGATGCCTGTAGCACCGTCGATCTCAGCTGCCTCATAGTAGTCTCCCGGGATCTCCTGAAGACCGGAGATGAAGAGTACCATGTTGTAACCGATGATTGACCATACACCGATTATACCAACAGAGATCCATGCGATCTTAGGATCGGATATCCATCCGATATTGGCATGGAGCATGTTGTTGAACAGACCGAACTGCTGGTTATACAGCCATTTCCATACCATCGCCACAGCTGCAGGTGCGCAGACCATAGGCAGGAAGAATACAGTACGGAAGAATGATGTTCCTTTTAATTTTCTGTTCAGGAATACAGCAAGCACAAGTGCGATGATGACTCCGAACGGAACCTCGATGATCGCGTACTTGATAGTATTCAGAATAGACTGCATTACTTCAGATGACTCAAAAGCTTTTGCATAGTTCGCCAGTCCCACGAACGTATTACCCTTACCGAAGTCACCTGTCTTGCAGAACGACTGCCAGACAGTATCGATAGCCGGATAGAAGTTAAGTACTATCAGGCCTATGATAGTCGGAGCGACGAAGGCATATGCCCAGATCGCTTCATTCTTTTGCTTGGCCGTCATCGGCCTTTTTTCTTTCATAACATCCTCCTTATTCGTTAAGAATAAAGGACAGCGGGCCATCAGGTGATGGCCCGCCTTTGCTTTTAATCGAGATTAATTATCTCTGGTGCCGCGAACCTGAACGCATCAGCTGAATTACTCGTTAGCGATAGCGTCACGGATCAGCTTAGCTACGTTGTCGCATGCTGTCTCCATGAGAGCAGGATCTTCAGGATTCTGCCATGCAGGGAGGAAGCCCTGTTCCTGTTCCATAGGGTTCTTCCATACGCCGGAGTTACGTGTGCCCGGACGAGCATAGAGTGTACCGTCTTCTTCAACCTTTGTGAATGCGGATACGTCCATTCCCTCGAATGCGTTAGCGAACTCGTCAGAGATTCCAGGGATACCAGCCATTGTTACGCCCAGCTGAGCCTGCTTGACCTGAGCTTCCTCAGAGCAGAGGTACTCGATGAGGCTTGCTGCTGCATCCGGATTGTCTGTGTTAGCTGCTGCTGCCCAGCCAAGTCCGTTGTAGCAAGTCTGTCTTTCTTCCTTCTGGCACTGTCCGTCGCCGTTTCTGTCGCAATAAGGAATCTGTGCCCATGCATAGTCATCATGGTTCTCAGCTGTGTAGAATGCGTTGATCATCCAGGAGCCCTGTGTGATCATAGCAACCTTTCCGGACTGGAACAGTGAATCTGTACCGGACTCGGAAACTACAGCCTGAGGTGTTCCTACTGTGAGCAGCTTACGTACCATTTCCATAGCAGCCTTACCCTCAGCGGAGTCGATAGCTGTATCGGTCTTCTCAGTGTTTACGATGTTAGCGCCGTAAGCATATACGTAGTTGTACCATCCGTCCTGGTCGTTGGATGTGTTGCATGCGAAGCCGTATGTGTCATCAGCAGTCTTCTCTGTGATGGTCTTAGCTGCTTCATACATATCCTCATATGTCCAGTCATCTGTAGGATAGTCAACGCCGGCCTCGTCGAAGAGAGCCTTGTTGTACAGGAGAGCGATTGTATCGTGGTCCTTAGGAAGAGCATATGTCTTTCCGTCGCTCTGGTAGATAGCAGTGATATCAGGATAATACTGTCCGAGATCGATGCCGTCCTTTTCGATGTAGCTTGTCAGGTCAAGAAGAACGTCGTTCTCCATGTAGATCTGAGCATAGTCAGAGTGCATCCAGAATACATCAGGGAGTTCTCCGCCGGAAGCGCCTGCCTCAAGCAGTGTCCAGTAGTTGTCCCAGTCGATTACTTCGACCTTGACTTCAGGGTTGCCCTGAGCTGTCCAGTCGTTGCAGATCTCCTGGATACCTTCCTGCTGGTTAGCATCCCAGATGTTGATTGTGATAGCGCCGCTGGCATCGCCGGAGCCGGAATCACTTGATCCGCCGCCGCATGCAGCGAACATTCCTACCATTGCTACGCAAAGCATAGCTACAACAAATTTCTTAAACTTCATATTGCCTCCTCTCAGTAACAATTACTTGAGTTTACTATCACAGATTTTACATTTATAGAAGAAAATAATATATGGAAAACTGT
>CAMIWY010000240.1 GCA_946402595.1 uncultured Clostridia bacterium | reverse complement strand
TCAACGCCCATCTTGATGAGCTCGCATGCTCTTCTCATCTTGTCCGGTGTGAGAACGTATGCGATACGCATCTCGTTGCCGCCGAGACCCTTGGTTGCATAGAATCCAGGAGCTGGTGCGAACATTGCTGTCTCACCGTTGTCGTCGAATTCCTTGAGCATGAACATCAGGAAGTCCTCGATGTTGTCTACAGGGAGCTTGCATGTCATGTAGAATGCGCCTGCAGGCTTCTGGCAAACTACGCCAGGGATCTTGGAGATCTCTTCGTATGCAGCATCTCTTCTTGCTTCATACTCAGCCTTCATCTCATCATAGTAGCTCTTTGGCATTCTGTACAGAGCTGCAGCACCAACCTGCTCGAGTGTAGGTACGCAGAGTCTGCCCTGAGCGAGCTTCAGCAGTGCCTGCATGAAGTCCTGATTCTTGGAGATTGCAGCACCGATTCTTGCGCCGCATGCAGACCATCTCTTGGATACGGAGTCTACGATAACGACTCTGTCTGCGATGTCAGGAAGCTGACCGAAGGAGTGTGCTTCTCTGCCGTCATATACGAACTCTCTGTAAACCTCGTCGGAGATGATCCAGAGGTCGTGCTCCTTAGCGATGTCGCCGATGAGCTTCATGTCTTCAAGAGTAAGAACTCTTCCTGTAGGGTTGCCCGGGGACAGGCAGCAGATAGCCTTGGTCTTAGGTGTGATAGCAGCCTCGATGAGGTCTCTCTTAGCCCAGTCATATCCGTCCTCTGCAGAAGTTGTAAGTGGTACGAGCTTGCCGCTTACTTCGTTGCAGAATGTGTTGTAGTTGGTGTAGAAAGGCTCAGCGATGAGAGCTTCGTCACCAGGGTTCAGGAGAGCTGTGAAAGCAAGGATAAGAGCTTCGGATCCGCCGTTAGTTACGAGGATGTCCTTTCTCTCAAATTCCATGTCATAGTCTCTCTTCATGTAGTAGATCATAGCATCGAGCAGTTCGTTTACACCGCCGGACTCTGCATATGCGATGACCTTCTTGTCATAAGCATTGATTGCTTCCTTGAAGCAAGGAGGTGTTTCGATATCAGGCTGTCCGATGTTCAGACGGTAAACCTTCTTGCCCTGATCTTCAGCTTCAAATGCGAAAACATTGAATCTTCTGATCGGTGAGAACTGCATTCCTGCTACTCTTTCAGATACTTTCATTTCTTGATCTCCTTACATTAAAAAGATTATATAGGGTTAACTTTAAAATATACCGTTTAAAGGTCAGCGTGCGATGCTGCTACGACCTCCCGCACACCTATATTATTATCGCACTTTTCGTTGGAAAGTAAAAGCAAATATTCAATGTTTCCTTTTGTTCCCTTAATTGGTGAAAAAGTTAACGCAGTCGGATAAAGCCCGTTTTCTTCACCATATCCTATTACCTTGTTTATAACTTCCTCATGAACAGCCGGATCCCTTACGATACCGCCCTTTCCGACCTGCTCTCTGCCGGCTTCAAACTGCGGCTTAACAAGGCACAGGATCTTTCCGCCGGGAGCAAGGATCTTCGATGCGACAGGAAACATATGGCTTACGGATATGAAGCTGACATCTATGGATATCAGGTTGACCGGTTCTTCTATGAGATCCGTGTCGAGATATCTGATGTTGGTCTTCTCCATGTTGACGACCCTCGGGTCGACTCTCAGCTTATAATCAAGCTGGCCGTAACCGACGTCTATGGCATACACCTTGACTGCTCCGTGCTGCAGCATGCAGTCGGTAAAGCCTCCGGTGGAAGCTCCCATGTCAACGCAGACAGCGTTCTCACAGGATACGCCCCAGTCTTCGATGGCCTTCTGGAGCTTGAGACCGCCCCTGCTTACATACGGGCATTCCCTGCCTGCGACCTGAATGTCGGCATCGATGTCAAACCTCGAACCGGGCTTGTCCTCAAGTCTTCCATCGACAGTCACAAGGCCGGCCATGATGGTCCTCTTGGCCTTCTCCCTTGATTCCGCAAGGCCGTTATTCACTACAAGTACGTCTAATCTTTCTTTCACCTTACAAATAAACCTTATATATATACTTTTGATGAAAATGAGTCTTTCGTTCGCGTCCTCGGAAGCCGGCATATCATATATGCTTCCTGCGGAATACTCTCTCAAGACATCATTTTCATATGAACAGCTAATATCAATTACTGCTGCCTAATCGTGTCTGAATGCGCATTGCGATGGACTCTGCATCTATGCCGCATTCTTTTCTGAGTGATGGTATATCTCCATGCTCTACAAAAGTATTAGGGATAGCTATCGTAATGATATCGTACGGGGCATCCCTGAACTCATTTGAGAAGCCCTCTCCGAATCCTCCGCGCTGAACGTTATCCTCAACTGTTACCACAAGCCGTGATTTCAGGTCTGCCCATGTGGAGTCGAGCGGCTTGACTACTGCGGCGTTGATGACGCCGGCGTCTATACCCTTTTCACGCAGGATGTCAGCAGCATCTATGCACTCATCAAGCATTGCACCGGCTGCGATGATAGTTACATCCTGGCCTTCGCTTATGACGGAGTTGCTGCCTCTGAACTTCCTGAGGCGAAGGTGTTTGCACTCGCTCGATCCTCTCGGGTATCTGATGGCTACAGGGCCGTCCATGTCTACTGCGAATTCGAGCATCTCAGCCAGCTGATAGCCGTCTGCTGGAGCCAGCACTGTCATTCCGGGTATCATGGACAGGTATGACAGATCGAATATACCGTGATGCGTCTCGCCGTCTGCGCCTACAAGACCTGCTCTGTCGACTGCAAAGACGACATGCAGATTCTGAAGGGCTATATCCTCGAGCAGGAAGTCGAAGGATCTCTGCAGGAAGGTCGAGTATATCGCTACGACAGGCTTATATCCCGACTTTGCAAGGCCTGCAGCGAAAACTACTGCGTGCTCTTCTGCTATGCCTACGTCAAAATACCTGTCCTCATGCGCATCATAGAACGGAAGGAGTCCGGTAGCAGTACCCATTGCGGCAGCGATGGCGATGATCTTGTCATCCTTGTTCGCAAGCTCGGTGAGCTTCTCTCCAAATACCTTGGAGTACGATGGAGCTCCGCCGGATGCGGTCTGACCTGTCTGGGTGTCGAACGGACCGATACCGTGGAATTTTCTCGGGTATTTTTCAGACCACTCGTATCCCTTGCCCTTCTTGGTGATGACATGTATGAGAGTCGGGCCGTTGTATTCGGATGCGGCTTTAAGGATATCCGTCATCTGTTTGAGGTCATATCCGTCTACAGGTCCGAAATACTTAATGCCTAGGTCTTCGATAAGATGACCTTCCTCGCCTATCACAGAATACTTGATCTTCTGCTTGGACTTCTTTATCCCTTTCTGGAGCGGATTGCCGATGACCGGCAC
>CAMIWY010000239.1 GCA_946402595.1 uncultured Clostridia bacterium | reverse complement strand
GCAGTTCTTCGGGGCTATGCCGCAACATGGTCATAATGACTGCAGCGTTCCTGCCGCTGTGGCTGTACATGAACGTTCAGCTTGCCGTGGCAAGGTCAGGAGAGGACACCGCGATGGGTGCCATTGCTGACGCATTCATCACTGTGTTCGTAATGATGCCTCTTCTGCTGCTTCTGGCTGCATTTACGGATTTCGGACCTCTGATGCTGTATTTCTGCGTGAAATTACTGGATGTCGTGAGGGTGATCGTGTTCCATCTGTGGCTCAGAAGAGAGCGGTGGCTCAGAAATCTTGCCGCAGAATCCTTTAATTCTGTATAGGTTTCTGTAAAATCCACTTTACATTTCGTATAATACTCCCAGTATTTCAGATACTCACGGGAGTATTTTATTTGTGAAAAACATAAGAACCGGAGGTTTCGTATGAAAAAGTATAAGATCAGACCTTATCTGGCTGCAGCACTCATCCTTGTTATGGTACTGTGCATGATGCTGGTAACAGGATGTTCGGAAGAGAGCAGCGAATCTGATCCAGTTGAGACCGGTGAGGTTGCTGTCAATCCTCTGACAGGGCAGACATCTGAAGAAGGTTTTGATGAAAATGCACTCAATCAGAGAGTTGTAGCCTTCGTAGTTGAGAACACATCTGAAGCCAGACCGCAGTGGGGAATGGATGATCCTGAGTATTCTCCTGATATCGTTCTTCAGGGAGAGGTAGAGGCAGGAATTACAAGAACTCTGTGGATGTATGCAGATTACAACAAGCTTCCTGAGGTCATCGGACCTATGAGAAGCGCACGTCCGCCGTATATCAGATTCTCTGAACTCTTTGATGCAGTATTCATTCACTGGGGACAGAGCTCATCCAAGGGTAATTACGTTGGAGCCAATACGGTATTCAGCCAGGACAATGTTGATCACATCAATCAGATGTCGTTCGATGAGAGTGTAGGGCTTTTCGACAGAGATCACACCAGATCGGTTTCCATGGAACACACCGGCATCCTGTATGGAGCCAAGGTTCCGGAAGCACTTGAAGTAGCCGGCTTCAGAACTGAGCCTGAAGAAAACACACAGCTCAGCTTCAGCAGACTCCCATGGCTTACAAGCTTTGAACCTGCAGACACAGTCAAGGTCAAGTATTCAGACAGGGCGGGATGGGAAAACACATTCTGGACCTATAACAGTGAGGACAAAAAGTATCACACTGCAAACTTCAATAATGATTTCGTAAGAGACAATCTCCTGATACTCTACGATGATACCGAATACATAGATAAGGCAAACTACAAAGGTGAAGCCGGTTATACGGTATCTTACTGCGATTATGCGCTCGGCGGCGGTAAAGGTCTGCTGTGCAGCCAGGGCACTGTCAAGGATATAGAGTGGAAAGCAGAGGATGGCAAGCTGGTACTGATCGATGTTGCGGCTACTAAGGCAGCAGAGGAAAGGGCAGCACAGGCTGCTCAGGAGGCTGAGAGCGAAGATTCCGAAGAAGCATCTGAAGAAGCTGAAGAGTCAACTGAGCCTGTACTTGTGGACGCCAGCCTGTATCCTGGCAAAACATGGATCGGTTGGGTTTCCGCTAACAACGGCGGCAACGTAGAGATCGAAGGAAGCCTGGACAAGTAAAAAAGCGTAAAACACGGCAGAAATATCAATTAAAGAGAAATTCCTGAAGAATAAAGCATCAAAAGAGCGGAGACTGAATATGGTCTCCGCTCTTGACGTATCGGGATTACTTTTTATTGCGTTAAAACCTGATTATTCTTTATCCACATCCAGTCCGAACTCGGCAGGGAGGAAACGAGGGCATACATTTTCGTCAGTCACGATAACGGATGCTGCCAGTCTTGTTCCGATCTCACATGCTTCTGCCGCTGTCTTTCCGTAGGTCAGTCCGATACAGACTCCGGAGAAGAAAGCATCGCCTGCACCTGTCGTGTCGTTTACGACTACATTGCGGGCGGGTATCCAGCCTTTTTCGCCATTCTTCATTGCATATGCAGCACCTTCTCCGCCAAGTGTGACTACTATGCCCGGCATATCTGCCTGACTGATCTTTTCAAACAGTATATCAGCCATTTCCTCCGGCGTTTTGTCTTCGTACTCTTCCGAGAAGAGAATACCTGCCTCCTGCTTGTTGCAGACAAGGCAGTCGATGTGCCTCAGAAGATCCCGTCGTTCAACGGCGATGGACATATTGGAAACAGGGCAGTAGATCTTCTTTTTGTGCTTATGTGCCAGTGCGATGACTTTCTTGAGTATTGGAACTTCTATGTCAAATTCTGTTGCGATGCTGTCTGCGAAGGAGAAAATCTTATCGCCTTCATCTTCCAGTATTTTTTCTATCTCTGACAGGTCAGGTCTCTTGGAGATGGATGCGACTACATCACCTGAGTTGTCAAATACAGCAAGCCATGTCCCGAGGCCGTCTTTAGTTCGCCTTATATAGTCAGTATTGATCTGATGTTTTCCGAGCTTGTGGATGACATCCGAACTAAGACCGCTGTTGTCGACAACCGTTATAAGAGTCGGCCTCAGCTCCACATTGGCGATATCCTCTGCGATGTTGCGGCAGACTCCGCCGTGGACTTCCACTACGCGGCCCGAGTTGCGTCCGCCCGGGATGAACTGCGAATAAGGATAGCCCTTGATATCCACAAATGTAGCTCCGATGACAACGATTCCAGTGTTTTTTCCTTTACCCATCTCAGACCTCCGGAAGGTTGAAATTCCAATATGTGCATTAAAGTACTGACAATGTTACCTATATTGTATGGAAGATAGGTGACGAAATGTTGTTTTGTATCAAAAACAACAGATTCGTCCTTGACTTTAAGGAGTTAGTTTTATATAACTAACACAGTTAAACATAACGAACTGTTGGCCGCAGTTCGCTTACTGTGCTTAACGACATGTCAAAATAACACAGGAGAATAACAACTATGGAAGAAAAAATGACACTTTTGGATGCAGAGATCGGTAAGACTTATACAGTTAAGGAAATCAACACTGATGATGACGACATGAACTCGTTTCTGTTCAGACTCGGATGCTATACAGGTGAGCCGATCACACTGATATCCAAGAAGAAAAAGAGTTGTATCGTTGCTATCAAGGACGGCAGATACAATCTCGACAATCTGCTTTCAGAGGCGATCATTATCTGATCTTCAGAGCTGATTGCTGACAGGCAGGAAACAGAATGGAAATTCAGGAGGAAAATGTTATGAGAATTGCTTTTGCCGGCAACCCTAACAGCGGCAAGACAACCATGTACAATGCTCTTACGGGCAGAAGTGAGAAGGTTGGTAACTGGGGCGGTGTTACGGTAGGCCGTAAGGAATATCAGCTTAAGAAGGAATACTCAGGGGGAC
>CAMIWY010000238.1 GCA_946402595.1 uncultured Clostridia bacterium | reverse complement strand
GACCTTCTTCGGATCGCCCTCGGTCATGAGGACCGCTTCTTTTGCTTTTCCGGCCCTCTCTCTGGCAATCTCTGCTTTATACACCTGTAGCTTTTCTCTCACAGATGGTCTGTCAGTTATCCCAGGGAAGCCATTTGAGCGGCTTACTTGCATTGAGTTTGGCTCGGACAGAGGGTCTCGGCCTGTCTTTGCCAAAGTGGGGTTTATCTGCGGTTCCTCCTGCTTTGGTCCTGCCATGACCGCCCTGCCCTCAGGTTCTGCTTCCTCTCTTGGTGGAAGAATCCTCTCAGGATCAGGCTGCATCTCATCAGCTGCCTGTGGTGCCGGTCCTCTCAGATTTTCTCTGACCGATTCCTTCGGGAACATCTTGTCCCTGTCTCTCTGGATATCCAGCGAGACACTCGCTCTGTCAACTGTTGCCAGTCTGAATCGCTCCGTGATCCTCTGGATCTTGGAAGCGTCTTCCGCTCTGGCTATGATGTCTACTGCAGCATTTGGATCAGTGTTTTTTCTGTCCTTGAGCACACAGTAGAGCACACCATAACGCTTTGCTTCCTGAGTGAATTTCTTAAGATCCTTCTGAGTGATCGTGTAGACTTTGAGTTCCTTACCGGACTTCAGCATATTGGTCAGCCTGGCCTTGCCCTTGGTTTTCTTTTCTTCTTTCAGAGCAGCATACAGAAGCAAAGCGATGTTCTTCGCTCCGTTACCGGATATCCTTGCCGCGACCTCTACTCCTTCGAGTGATAGTCTTACGACCTGTTCTGCTGCATCTCCTCCCGGATTCATAGCATCATCTCCTTCCTGTTTCTATCGTTCTCTCTCTTTCATCCTGTCAGCGTCAACGATCTTCAGGTTCTCCTCTACCTGCGATGAACGCTCCTGTATCTGACCGCACACCTTCAGTTCCCGCCTTAGCTCTTTGAGTTCAGTTGTTTTTTCAGCAGCCTTCTCTTTAGCCTCAGCGATCTCCTCTTCGGGCAGCACACGCCTGGCCTTATTGCGAAGCTGGTCTCTTTCTGCTGTGAGCACCTTCATCCTCTCTCTGATATCTTCCATTACATGCTCCAGGTCACTGTCGGTGTTGACGTGATACTTGCACAGGAGTTTTGCCTGCTCTGAGTACTGATCACATTTCAGAAGATCTTCCTTCAGCACTATATGAAGATGCGTCGGATTCTGTCTTACCTTTGGAAGTATGCCAAGTTCATAGCAGTACCTCAGATAAAGCTTCTCCAGTCCTGACCTGCCCATGATGCGGTCAATGCGCCGGCGCAGGTTGTAGTTGTTAGGTATGCGGTAATGTTGCCTGGTCCTTTCGATCCGTACTGAAGGATCATTCTCATAGATCCTTCTCTCTATGCTTTCTCGGGTATAGTCTTCCCCAAGCTGATGGATACGTATCGCCTTCTTCCATCCAGGCGGAGTGATCGTCCAGTACTTTCTGTTAGGATCGAACCGATAGATATAGCCCCGGCTCCGGAGTTCTGACTTGAACTCCTCAAGGTTCAGGCTGAGCGCTATGGATTCATCGATCGCCTGACGCGCGACGTTGTATCTTGTCGGCATGCCCGCCTTCTCCAGATTGTAGAGATACTGGCTGACGCCTCTGCCTTTCGGATTCTCAACTATAGAAAGTCCGTGTTCCAGACAGATCCTGTCTGAAGTCTCTCTCATCAGCCGGTAAGTATCCTTGCAGTCGTGATAGCGCTTGCCGTCTTTGAATGAAATACTGTTTATTATGAAGTGGTTGTGCAGGTTCGCTGTATTAAGATGGGTTGCTACAACGACCTGAAATCTGTCTCCCCAGAGTTCCCTGGCAAGCTGGACACCGATTTCATGCGCCTGCTCGGGAGTCACTTCATGGCCGGCAAAGCTCTGGTAACCATGAAAAGCAACGATGCCGCCTTCCTTGTTGAACTGCTTTTTCACAGTCAGGAATTCATCACGGGCGTATCTCTTATTACAGTTGAGAGTGCTCACAAAAAACTTTTTCTCAGTTTTGTCCTCATTGGCTGCGTACTCAATGACATCTTCGAGAGCCTGCTCTCCTTCCGTGAATGTCTGCACTGCAGGATTTGCTGTCTTCTCTTCATTCTGTACGTAGTCAAGCGGTGCAGAGATGCTCTTACGTATTGGCCATATCTTCGTTACTGCCATTACAGATCCATCCTTTCCGGAGTCAGGAAGTTGTGTTCAACAGCACTCTGGAACATATGCCACTTTTCCGCTTCAGTCTCGAGCAGACTTATGACCTGAGGATCTCTTGCCCTTGCTTCGATGTCCTCGAGCCTGTCACCCATCTCTCTCATGAGGTCCATCACTTTATAGAATCTGTCATCCGGTGCAGGTCTGGGTGCATAGCCCATGATGAGCATCCGGATGAACTGATTGTGGTCCATGCATGCTGCCTGGGCTTTCCTGTGCAGGTCCTCCTTCTCATCGAAAGTGAGATAGACCGGCACTCTGAATTCTCTCTTCCTCAATGGTATCTCCTCCTTTCCTCGGTTAGTCTGAGCGTTCAAGCGAGCGCTCAGTGTTCTGATGCATCAGTGCTGGGCGCTCAGCGGGGTTTTAGGGGTCTCCCCTAAGTATGCCGGTTGGTCGTGAGCACCAATAGGCAGTGCTTGTTACGACGACGCAGGTCGTCTGCTCCCCCTCCGGTGATCATTTTGCTCATGATCCGGTCCTTACCTGGCCTGTTCCCGGTCCTTCTTCCCAGGGTCAAATCTGACTGCCTCGATGCCATCATCAGTCCTGAAAAAGTGCTCAGGATATTCAAACTTTTCCTTGAATTGGTGCTCAAGATCCTCAGGCATCGACAGGAATCTTTCGCTCTCAAGCGGCGCATAGCAAATAAAAAAAGGACCTGCGATCACATCCATCACACGTCCATCTTCGTCTGTTATTGCTCTGCTCGGAGGCAGTCTCATAAGCTTTCCTTCTTCATTACAGATGATCGCAACATCGTCGTATCTCGGATCTGTCTCAGAATGGAATGGCATAAACTCCTGTATAAGACCACCTACCAGCTCCTGCATCGACTCAAGATCATCATCGATTTCGACCGCTTCAGCTGTCTCACCGGGCTTGCAAAGTATCACCCTGAGCATCTCGTTTTTATCATTTTCTGTCATTTAGATCACTCTCCTTCCGTATTTTTTGCAAAGAAAAAGGCTTGACCTCTGACTGCAGATCAAGCCATGTAAATAATCTTTTCCTACTTTAGGTTCGCTTAAGGCAGGGGCGTTACTCTATACTTGTCAAACGAAATATGACATATTTCTTCATAAATAACTCCATAAAATACCTTCAATACCAATGACTTAAGCAGTTCTGTAAGAGAAATATTCTCCACAGAGCTGCTGTCATTTTCAGTAATA
>CAMIWY010000237.1 GCA_946402595.1 uncultured Clostridia bacterium | reverse complement strand
CCGGTCCTGATCTGGTTCTGCAGGATCCTTACGATGTGCTTCTGTCCTATTATGTCTTCGAATACTTCCGGCCTTTCCGACCTGTATAAAGCTAGCTGCATGCTTGTCCTTACTTTCGCTAATACACCAAAACGAGCCGTTCACCTGTTCACCGGATCTCTCAGAGTCTGAAGAGCATATCCGTAAAGTGCGTCAAGTGAATAGCTTGTTGTCACCCTATATAAATCGGCGGGCAGTCTGCAGTACGCAGAGGCTGGTCTGCGGCACACAGTACGGGCCGCTTAATGCTGCTACCTCTCGGTCCTGACATGGTTCACGGTGTCCTGTTGCGCAGGGCCCCCGCGCACTGCAGGCCGCCCGCCGGCATTTGCATTGCTTTTCACAACTGCGATGTTGATTATAGCATAACTGCCCGTCCCGCTCAAGGACAGTTTGCCTATTCAGCCCTGATTATTCAGCGTATTTCCCCCTTATTTCATTGCCAATGCTATTCCGTTGTGATAAAATACCTCTGAATTGAGCGGAGACACGTTAAATCCGCCCGGCAATCAGTTAAACCAATGGGAATACGGAATCACATGCCTGTGCTAATGATTCGATATTCCTTATTTTTTTACCATAGGAGGGGAAAACTATGAACACCAACAAGAGATGGCTCTACCTCGGGACCGCAACGCTTACACTGCTGTTCCTTGGTCTGATTTATGCGTGGTCCATCTTCAGAACACCGCTCGGCGAGATCTTCCCTGACTGGTCGATCTCCCAGATGTCACTCACATTCACGATCTCGATGATCTTCTTCTGCCTCGGCGGATTTGCCGGCGGCCTCATGAGCAAGAAGTTCAGTGTAAGAGTGAGATTCCTGATATCCGCAGTAATGCTGTTCGTCGGATTCTTCGCTGTTTCAACAATCAATACAGCCAATCCGGGCGGCAGCCTCACAATGCTCTACATCTTCTACGGAGTATTCGGAGGCGGCGGAGTCGGTGTTGCATACAACACAGTCATCGGAACTCTCAACAAGTGGTTCCCTGACAAGGTTGGTCTCGCATCCGGCATCATGCTGATGGGCTTCGGCCTCGGCGGACTCGTTCTCGGCTCCGTAGTCAACAGCATGATCGGCTCGATGGGTATCCTGCCTGTATTCAAAATTCTCGGCATAGTCATCGCAGTCATCTGCGTAGTCGCAGCATTCATCATCAAAGCTCCGTCAGCAGAAGACAGCGCTGAGCTGGCACAGCTCGCTGCAGCATCAGTCAAGACAGATTCCACAGATGCAAAGCCGGCCGCTGCAAAAGAATATACAGCCGGCGAGATGCTGAAGACCGCAAGATTCTGGTTCTTCACAGTATGGGCTATCCTTCTGAACTCCGCAGGACTGCTGGTAATCAACAGCGCAGCCAACATCTCAGTCGCATTCGGCGGCACTGCAGTACTCGGTATGATCGTATCCCTGTTTAACGGTGCAGGCCGTATAGTTGCAGGAAACAACTTCGATAAGTTCGGCCGCAAGATGGCTACCATCGTCAACAATGCATTCATGCTGGCAGCCGGCATCTTCCTTACACTCGGCGGCATGAGCAGCAAGTACATATTCATCCTGATCGGCCTCATCTTCGTAGGCCTCGCATACGGCGGATGCCCGACAATCACATCGGCATACATCAACAAGGCTTTCGGTCCGGCTAACTTCCCGACCAACTTCAGCATCGCGAACTTCAGCCTTATCCCTGCCGCTACGATCGGACCGATGATCTCATCCGCACTGCTCGAAGCTGCAGGCGGCAGCTACAACACCAACTTCTACGCAATCATCGGCTTCTCCGTTGCAGCACTTGTGATGTGGGTGCTCCTCAACATGTCCAGCAAGGAAGAGGCATAAATCAGTCTGTCCGGTTATTGAAAACCTCAATATCTGCGACATAACAGAATAATCAGTAAAAAAGAGCGGGAGATGTTCCGTCAAAAGACGACCATCTCTCGCTTTTCTCTGCTGAATACAATCTGCCTCACTACAACCCTTCTGACCCCGTCGATATCAAAATACGCCCGCGGGAGTATCAGCTTATGTTTCGTTAAAAAGGGGATTTTAAGTGATTACATTATTTCTTATATTTCCTGACCTGGATATCCTTATCGATCACCCTGATATCAATGCCCATTTCTGCAGCTCTCCGCTTGTCTGCAGGCGTCATATTTTTCGCAGAGACAAGCATCTTGCGTGCGTATTTGCCGCCGAATCTCCTTGCTACAGTCTCCAGCTCGTATATCGCATCTTTATTGGCCTGATTGCCGCACTTGCATGACACCAGGACAGGAACAAAACCGTCAAGTGCCAGTACATCGATCTCATTAATGACATCATCCACGTCACCTGCTGTGCTGTCCCAGTCAATTACTACTCCCGCCTGAGCCTGTCCGTATTTTTTCCTCAGTTCAAGACATGTCATCAGCTCAAGAACAGCGCCTTCTTCTGTAAGGTTGGCCCTGACAAAATCGCTGACAAATCTGAACTTAACTGAATCACCGTCGTCACTTAACAGCATGATCAGACCCGCGTCAGTAAGTTCACGAATAAATCTCCGGATGCGCTTCACATTTGAAGAGTAATAACGGTCAGCAACCGTGTCATAGTCTATGTGAAAGCTCCCGTCCCCGTCATCTGAAAGGCATGCATGGATCACGGAAATAAGCCTGGACCAGCCGGCAGCATTCCCGTTGAACAGGGCAATCAGCTTTTCAGTCGCAGCCAGATCCTCATCGTTTTCCGGGTCTTTGCTTTTCTTCATCTGCATCGTATTGACAGAACCGCCTCTGAGCTCAACGAGCATTTCCACGGTGAAAGCGGTGTTCCTTCTCGGTACCACTTTGCTTATCTCAAACTCAGCTCCGTCATCCTGTTCGAGCAGCCTGTTGCTCTCAACATTAAAGATATGGATCGGTGTATCTGTTTCAGTTGAAAGTATACCGAACGCAACCATCGGCATGGCTTCTCCGCCGGTTACATCAAAAAACACCAGATTATCCCCTTTTCTTTCCGCCTGCACAGCATCGCGCATTATAGACAGTGTTTCTCCCAGCTTACCTTTCGGAACGGGTATGAATTCTGCCTCCTGACCGGCGCAGTACTTCTTCAGGAATGACTCCAGTGTCTCTCTATATTTCCTTATTGAATCTGAATATCCAAAATAAACCGTCTTATCTATCCGGAAATTCAGATTGGTAATAACATTTTCTATCGGTTCATCATCCAGAAAATCAAAATTAACTACCATGAAAGCCCCTGCTAATTATTAACTCTGACCATTTATCTATATTTCTATTATACATTTTTTCAGGACTTAATGGAATTGAACGCCCCCCGACTTATTTTTTCTTCCATTGAAC
>CAMIWY010000236.1 GCA_946402595.1 uncultured Clostridia bacterium | reverse complement strand
TGCTGCGCGCGAGGTCTGCTGCCTCTTCAAGCACGTCATTCACAACGATGTAGTCGTATTCGCCGATCAGCTTGATTTCATTTACCGCTTTACTGAGCCTCTTCTCGATGACTTCCTGCGTCTCTGTTCCGCGTCCTTCGAGTCTGCTCCTGAGAACAGCAAGGCTTGGCGGAAGTATGAATATGAGCACCGCTTCAGGCATCACCGACTTGACCTGCAGTCCGCCCTGGACATCGATATCGAGGAGGACGTTGTGTCCGCGCTCGAGCCTTTTGATGACCATATCCTTAGGCGTTCCGTAATAATTGTCAAATACTGTGGCATGCTCAAGGAAATTGCCTCTTTCCACATGCTCGAGGAACTCTTCCTTCGATACGAAGAAGTAGTCCTTTCCGTGAACCTCTCCTTCGCGCGGAGCACGCGTCGTCATGGAGACCGAAAACTCATTCCGGTTGTCCTTGAGCAGTTCCTTGCAGATGGTTCCCTTACCCGTTCCGGACGGGCCTGAGATGACATAGAGTTTTCCTCTGTTCTGGCTCATAAATACCTCCCATGCAAAATCGCATTATAACACATTAGCGAGCCGATTGCTACTCTATATTCTGCACCTGTTCCCTGATCTTCTCGATCTCAGCCTTGAGGTCGAGCATCATCGAGGTGATCTCCTTGTCGTTGGACTTGGATCCGATAGTATTGGCTTCCCTGTTCATCTCCTGGATCAGGAAGTCTATCTTCTTTCCGATGGAGTCTTCCTTACCTTTCAGGAACTCTCTGAGCTGCATGACATGGCTGTCAAGTCTTACAAGCTCTTCAGTAATATTGGCTTTGTCAGCGAACACTGCTGCCTCGAGAGCTACTCTCTCTTCAGGCACCTCGTAAACTCCGTCGAGGAGTTCCTCGATCCTTGCCCTGAACTTGGCAGCGTACTCTTTCTCAAGCTGCGGCGCCCTCTCCTCGATCTTTGATCTTATATCTGCGATGATGTCAGCTCTCATTGAGATGTCCTCCACGAGCTTTGCGCCCTCGGTCTCTCTCATCGAACAGATGTCATCAACCGCTTTGCCAGTTGCATCGAGCAGGCATGCGAGCATTACCTCTTCATCCTCTTCGGCAGGTGCAGTCCTGATGACGTCCGGCATCCTTGCCAGCAGGCTGAGTGACGGTCCTGTCAGTTCACCGATCTCGAACGTTTCGCTCAGCTCATTCAGGGCATTCATGTACTTGCCTGCAAGATCCTTGTCGAGTCTCACATCGGCATCGCTCACGCCGAAGTTGTCTACGGATACCGACACCTCGATCTTTCCCCTGGACATCCTGTTCTTGATGACGGATTTGATCTTCTCCTCAGCGAAGGAATACTTCCTCGGCATCTTGATGTAGATGTCGCAGTAACGGTGATTGACCGCCCTGATCTCTACAGTGACCTTTCTCACATCATCAACGTATTCGCCTCTTCCGAAGCCTGTCATGCTTTTTATCATTGTTCCGAAAGCCTCCTGTTATATATTATGATCTCTTCCGATCTTTCGTGTCTGTTATTTCCTGCCGGACTTCCCGCCCTTGCTGCGTGTATTCTTCCGGCCGCTCCTGCCTGTGCGTATGCCGCCTTTTCCGGACTCCGCCGCACGTCTCTTCGCAGTCTTCGGCTTCATGATCGAATATCCGAAGAACCCGAGAGCCTCAGGTCTCATCCTGTAATACTTCCCGTGGCTGAATGAAACGAGGTCCATGGCTCCGTAGTCATAGGCACCATTCTCATCCACATATTTCTCATCCACATGGACAGCCACTATCTCGGCTATGAACATGTCGTGTGACGGGAACTCCTTCACTTCCATGACCCTGCACTCAAGATTGACGGGTGATTCAGCGATCATAGGAGCAGAGACCTCATTTCCGGCTTCTCTGGTGAGTTTCATCTCACTGAACTTATCTACATCGCGTCCGGATTTCACTCCGCAGTAGTCCATCGCCTTCACGAGATCCGTATTCGTGAGGTTGATCACGAATTCACCTGTCTCCGCGATGATATCGTGTGAATACCTTTCCTTTCTGACCGACACATACGTTACCGGAGGATGTGAATTGATTATCCCTGTCCACGCGACTGTCACGATATTGCTGTTGTCCATGTCGCCGCAGCTGACCATCACCACAGGCAGAGGTGCCGTCAGCGGGCCCGGTTTTGAACTTATCTTCATCAGTTTTTCAGTATGTATTACTTCTGTTATCCAGCTATCTTCCTTCTCTCAGATGTCCGAGCACTTTTTCGAATACCTCCGGAAGATCTGAGTGGAATTCCATGTACTCTCCTGTTGCAGGGTGTACGAAGCCGAGCGTCCCTGCATGCAGAAGCTGTCCGCTTACTCTGACTCCGGCTATATTACCGGTCTGCTTCTTAGGCCCGTACAGCTCATCTCCCGCAAGCGGATGATGGATGTATGCCATGTGCACCCTTATCTGATGCGTACGCCCGGTCTCAAGGCGTGCCCTGACCAGAGTGTATCTGCCGAATCTTTCAAGCACGCTTATATGTGTCACTGCATTGCGGCTGCCCGAGCCTCCCACTGCATGGCGCATCCTGTTGCGCACATCGCGTCCGATAGGGACATCGACCGTTATTATCTCTCCGCCCTCTCCCTCGCGTGACACGCCGCTTACACCGAACGTTCCGTTCTCAGGGATGTTGTCCAGGCAAAGCGCCGTGTACTCTCTCGTCACGGAGTGGACTCTCAGCTGCTCAGCCAGCGATTCGTGCGCACGGTCATTCTTCGCGATCATCAGAAGACCGCTTGTATCCTTGTCTATCCTGTGCACTATGCCCGGTCTTATGACCCCGTTTATCGTCGAAAGCGACTGCCCGCAGTGATGCATCACTGCATTGACGAGGGTCCCTGACCAGTTGCCCGGTCCCGGATGAACCACCATGCCGCGCGGCTTATTGACCACGAGCACATCGTCATCCTCATATACTATCTCAAGCGGGATGTCCTCCGGCCTGACGTCGAGCACCTCAGGCTCAGGCAGATCGATGACGACCTCATCGCCCTCACTGAGAGTCGACTTTTTGGAAGTGGCCTTTTGGCCGTTTACAGTGACCCTGCCTTTTTCTATGAGTCTGACAGCGTAGCTTCTTGACAGCTCGTCTGTGTTCCAGCCGATGAAAGCATCCAGCCTGGCACCGGCATCATCAGCCCCGGCAGTCAGTTCGATCACGCCTGTCTCCTCTTCCCTCAGTTCCGGCTGATCAGTGCGGATATCTTCATTCAGTTGCTCATTGTCTTTCAGTCTGATCACTTTTGCCTTCTTTTCTCATTTCAAGAATCAGGTACAGGATTGTAAGAGCGCACCCGCACGTAACAGCAATATCCGCCACATTGAATACGGCAAAATTCCCGCAGGATATCATGTCCGTCACATATCCGA
>CAMIWY010000235.1 GCA_946402595.1 uncultured Clostridia bacterium | reverse complement strand
AAAGCCCTTAATTCCCACCGGCATAGCCGGTGGTTTAATCGCGCTGAAGCTACAATAAAAAGAGCCATGCATTGCATGGCCTCACTTGGTTGCGGGGACGGGACGCATTATTATCTGCATCTCAGTATTTTCAGGGTTTTCAGCGTTTCCCAATAAATATATCCCCTCTTATTTCCCCACTTTTGTAGGTTTCAGCATAGTTCGAATCGGTTCGAAATTTTAAAGTGAAATCTGCATAGGTCTATGATACTGACTGTTTTTATAAGCTGCTTATTACTAAGATACGGACTGAATTGATACACTGCTTATTTCAGGAAAGTGCACGCTTATTACGGTCCCCACGCCCGGTGTGCTCTCCATCTCGATATCCGCATTGTGGATCTCTGCGATATGTTTTACCAGCGCAAGTCCGAGCCCCGTTCCTCCGCTGTCACGGGATCTGCTCTTGTCCACTCTGTAGAACCGTTCAAACACACGGCTCTGCTTTTCTTTCGCTATGCCTATGCCGTTATCTCTGACTGATAGCACTGCGTGACCGTCTTCATGCCTGACACTTACCCTGACATATCCGCCCGCATTATTGTAGCGGATCCCGTTCTGTACCAGATTCTCTATAAGTTCTTTTATCTGCTCCTCGTCTCCCCTGATGGCCGCGGATCTGCCGTCACATGTCAGAAGGATGTTGTTTCTTTCTGCACTGACCTTAAGATTCCTGCAGCATTCCGACGCTGCTTTATACAGGTCTATCTCTTCATTATTGTTGCCGGTCTCGCCGTGGTCGAGTCTGGACAACTGTATGGTGTCGTTGATAAGCTGCAGCAGCCTGTCAGAATTTGCCCTTATCTGCTGCGCGATGTGCTTCTCGGACTCAGGATCTGCCAGTCCGTTTTCAATAAGCTCTGCATATCCTGAAATAGCTGTAAGAGGAGTTTTGAGCTCATGTGAGACATTTGCTGTGAAGTCCTGACGTGTCTTGACTGCTTCGAGAAGGTTCTCATGCTGGGTGCGGATCTTTGCCGCGAAAGGTTCAAGTTCCTTATATGGTGGCTCGCTCGTCGGCTTATCGATTTCCTCAGCCATCTTTTCTATAGGCTGGATTATCTGTCTGGACAGGGCATGCCCGAGAACAATGCAGATGCCGAAAATCAGAAGTGCCACGACCGCGACAATAGGAAGAGATCTGAAGAAAACACCTGCGATCGCGTGCGCCTGGGTCGATACCCTGAGAACAGTTCCGTTCTCCAGCCTGAGAGCATAGTAATATGTATCCATTCCCAGTGTCTGCGATGATCTGATGCTCTCCCCTTCACCATTTGTCATTGCTTCCTGTATTTCCGGTCTGTCAAGGTGGTTGGCAAGCCCGGATGCACCGGCATCATTATCAAACAGCACAGTGCCGTCCTCAGCTATCCAGGTAAGTCTGACATCACCGGTTTCCAGCTTGTTCAGAGTTGAACTGCTGAGCATTTCAGGATCATTGCCCAGAGAGTCGTACTCTCTCTGGAACACCTCTGTTTCCATTAGCATGCGGGCATTCATCTTAAGATCATTGGTTATCTGTGTACGGAACAGATTATAGAAAACAAGAAGATTGGCAGCCGTTACGAAAACGACCGCCAGCAGTGCGATGAATGAAAGTCTTATGTTTATCTTCTGCTCCACGTTATTCCCTCTCTGCCCCGTCTATGACATAGCCTACATTGCGGACAGTCCTTATATATCTGCCGCTTTCACCCAGTTTGCGCCTGAGTGACCTGATATGCATGTCCAGCGTTCTCGACTCACCTTCGAAGTCTGTTCCCCACACATTCTGCATTATCGCTTCTCTTGTCAGCACGATGTTCAGATTGATCATCATGTATCTTAAGAGCTCATATTCCTTGAACGTAAGCTCTACAGGATCACCCGCAGCTGTTACCGTATGTCTGCTGTGATCGATGCTGATATCACCTGCACTGATTGTCTGGGTCTCCTCACTCATCGTCCGCCTCAGAAGTGCGCGTATACGCGACAGCAGCTCCATGACAGAGAACGGCTTCATGACATAGTCATCCGCTCCGTAATCGAAGCCCTTCAGGAGATCCATCTCTGTATTCCTCGCGGTGATCATTATGACCGGCAGCTCCTTCAGCCTGCTGTCATTTCTGATCCTGCGAAGTATGCTGTATCCGTCTTCATCCGGAAGCATTACATCGAGAAGAAGAAGGTCCGGCTGCACGCTTTCGAGCGCGTCATATAAGTCCGCCGCCTTTTCGAAGGCCGTGACAATATAATTGCTGTTCCTCAGCGCCATCTCTTCGATCTCGCGTATTCCCGGATCGTCTTCTACGATATATACAAGTGCCATTATCCGACTGTTCCTTCCTGTATCTTAGGCAGCGTGTAGCGGTTCCTCATGCGGGTGTATGTTCTCTGGAATTCCGGATCGCTTCCCTTGGTCTTTTCGCTGGCGTATTCATGACGGCCGAACGAATCCTCTCCTATCTCTATGAGGCAAAGTGCGATATTGGAGCAGTGATCAGAGACTCTCTCGAAGTAGATCAGTATGTCTTCAAGTATAATGCCCGCTTCCATTGAGCAAAGGCCTTTGCGGAGACGGTCGATATGTCTCTGACGCATCTCAGCGCTAAGGTTATCTACCACCTCTTCGAGAGGTTCTATCTGTCTGGCCTTGTTGCGGTCAGACGAGATAAATGCCTCATCAGTGATCATGAGTATATCTCTGATCGCTGTACCGAATGCATCAAGCTCAAGACTTCCGCGTGACGTCAGGCTGATACCCTTTGCCTGCATTTCTTGTGCAGCCTCAACCACGTTGATCGCGTGGTCGGAGATGCGTTCGTAGTCATTGATAGCGTGGAGCACCAGCGACATCATCTGTCCGTCTTCCCTCGACAGATCATGACCTGACAGCTTTACCAGATATGTTCCTATGATATCCTCATACTGATCGCATTCCTGTTCGAGCCTGATGACAGCCTCCGCCTTCTCTTTATCATAGTTTTTAAGAACATCCATCGCAAGCATAAACGCATCGCTTGCTTTATCTGCCATCTCATTGGCCGCAGCTTTGCACCTCTGGATCGCAAAAGATGGTCTCTCAAGGAATCTCTCGTCCAGGCCCATCTCAGAAGCTCTGTTAGCCTTGAGTTCAGCTTCAGTAGCCTCCGTCTCCGGTACAGTCCTGATCGCAAGCTTCACCAGCTTGTCCCCGAACGGGAACAGCATCGCAGTGCAGCATATATTGAACGCGCTGTGTATCAGGGCTATTCCTGCTGCTGTAGCCGGCTGATTCACGAATGCCAGATCCACTGTGTGGTGAACTGCATAGAAGAGGACCGTAAACACTATCGTACCTATCAGGTTGAAGTACAGGTGTATAAATGATGCTCTTTTGGCATTGGTTCCCGCTCCCATCGATGAAAGAAGTGCGGTCACG
>CAMIWY010000234.1 GCA_946402595.1 uncultured Clostridia bacterium | reverse complement strand
AGACCATGAAAGAATTCTAGAGGAAGGGAGGCAGAGACATGAAGAAAGTAATTTGTTACGTCAACCAGTTCTTCGGCGGAATCGGCGGAGAAGACAAGGCTGACCAGGAACCATACATCGTTGAAGGTGTCGTAGGCCCTACAATGGCTATCAATGCCGCCCTCAAGGATGCGGAAGTTACTCATACAGTAGTATGCGGTGACAACTTCATGGGATCCAATACAGAAGAAGCTCTTTCGAGAATCATGGGATTCCTCGAAGACAAGGAAATGGATCTCTTCATCGCAGGTCCTGCTTTCCAGGCAGGCCGTTACGGAGTAGCATGCGGAAACGTCTGCAAGGCCGTTAAGGAAAAATTCGGAGTTCCTGTACTCACTTCAATGAACGGTGAGAACCCGGGAGCTGACATGTTCAAGAAGGACGTTATCATCTTCAAGGGCGGCACAGGCGCTGTAAAGATGAGACAGGACGTCAAGGTTCTGACCAACTTCGCCAATAAGCTTCTCGCAGGCGAGCCTAACCTCGGATGCGAAGCAGAAGGTTATTTCGAAAGAGGATGCAGACATGAAGTCTTCCTTGAGGACATCAGAGAGAACACCGCTGCTTACAGAGGCGTTCAGATGCTCAAGAAGAAGATGGCAGGCGAGCCTTATCAGACTGAGCTTGTGATCCCTGAGAAGGATCTCGTTCCTATCGCACCTGCAATCGAGCTGAAGGATGCAGTAGTTGCACTCGTAACTACATCCGGATGCGTACCTGTAGAGAACCCTGACAGAATCCAGTCAGCTTCTGCTACAAGATGGGGAAGATACAGCATCAAGGATATGGACAGACTTGAGGCTGGCGTATTCAAGACCATCCACGCCGGTTATGACCCTGCAGCAGGTAATGCAGACCCTAACGTACTCGTTCCGCTCGATGCTGTAAGAGCATACGAGAAGGAAGGCAAGTTCGCAAGACTGCATGACTACTTCTACACAACAGTAGGTACCGGTACAACAGAAGCTGAAGCTACAAGAATGGCAGAGGAAATGATCCCTTATCTTCAGGAAGACGGGGTTAACGCTATTATCCTCGGCTCTACGTGAGGAACCTGCACTCGTTGCGGCGCAACGATGGTTAAGGCTCTTGAGAGAGCAGGCTTCAACGTTGTACATATGTGCAACCTGATCCCGGTATCGATGACAGTCGGAGCTAACAGAATCGTTCCTACTATCTCGATCCCATATCCTCTCGGTGACCCTAATACACCGAAGGAAGAACAGTGGAAACTGCGTTATCACAGAGTAGGTGTTGCTCTTGACGCGATCGCTACTGACATTACAGAACAGACTGTTTTCAAGGTAAGAATCTGATAGAGGTGACTTGCCATGAAAGAGACTAAGAGCAACGTGGTGTTCATCATCTCGGTTGTGCTGACTCTCGCGATATGTCTGTGGGGAATCATTCTCCCGGACTCATTCGGAGTCGCAGCTAACGGAAGCATGAACTTCCTGACCACAAATTTTGGCTGGTTCTACGCAGTTGCAATGACAGCTTTCGTGGTGTTCTGTATCTGGATAGGGTTCTTCAGCAAGTATAAAAATGTGCGTTTGGGACCTGATGATTCAACGCCTGATTACAGCGACCTTACATGGTTCGCGATGCTGTTTTCTGCCGGCATGGGCGTAGGTCTGGTTTTCTGGGGTGTAGCAGAACCTCTGAACTACTACCTCGCTCCTATAGGGGGGCTGGAATCAGCTTCAGACGAAGCAATGAGAATGGCTTTCACCAAGTCATTCCTGCACTGGGGAATTCACCCTTGGGCGAACTACTCAGTTCTGGCTCTTGCACTTGCATACATGCAGTTCCGCAAGGGCAAACCGGCTCTGGTGAGCTCGGTATTCATTCCTCTGATCGGAGAGGAGAAGACGAATGGATGGATCGGTAAGATCATCGACATCCTCGCTATCTTCGCTACGGCCGGAGGAGTGGCAACTTCACTGGGACTCGGCGTCCTTCAGATCAATTCAGGAATGAATTTTCTCGGAGGAATACCGGAGACTCATATGGTACAGCTCATCCTGATCGTAGTGCTGGGACTTGTATATACGGCGACTGCGGTCATGGGAGTAGATAAGGGTATCAGCAAAGTCTGTGACCTCAACATAAGAATCGCGATAGGCGTAATGATCCTTCTGTTCATCATCGGTCCGACCGTCCCGATCCTGAACAACCTGACAGAAGGCCTCGGAGCATATATCAGCGGCCTCGTTTCCAACACCTTTGAAGTAGGTGCTTTCGGAGATGCTGACTGGTACAAGTCCTGGACAACCTTCTACTGGGCATGGTGGATCGCATGGGCACCATTCACTGGTTCCTTCATCGCGAGGATATCAAGAGGCAGGACAATCGGACAGTTTGTCAAGGGCGTAATGTTCATACCGGCCGGATTCTCAATAATCTGGTTTGCGATCTACGGAACGCTCGGAATGAAGTGCGACCTCGCTGTCATCAAAGAGGCAGTGACCTCAACTTCGACAGCACTGTTCCTGGTACGAAAGAGTACCCGCTCGGAATGATCATATCCGTGATCATGTTCGTCCTGATCTGTACATTCTTCATAACCTCAGCTAATTCCGCAACTTATGTGCTGGGCATGTACAGTGAGAAAGGAACACTTGATCCTACGAATAAGACCAAAATCATCTGGGGAGTACTCATGGCTGCACTTGCAGCAGCAATGATGCTCGGAAACGGCAATGGACTGAGCATGCTTCAGACACTTTCGATCGTAGCTGCATTCCCGTTTGCCTTCATAATGGTCATCTCGATGGCCGCTCTTGTAAAGGCACTCAGGAAAGAGCGCGAGGAATAGTATCTGAGCACATTTACCGGTTAGATAGTTGAGCACTAATCTGTTTGACTTCTAATAAGCTGTTCCGGCTGCTTTGCCCCTATTGATGGCAGCCGGAACATAGTTAAATATTTCTTTCAAAGCGCTAGGAAAGGAGAAACTGATGGCTATTCTGAACGGAAAGAAAGTTATCGTCATCGGAGACCGTGATGGTATTCCGGGTCCGGCGATAGCTGAATGTGCCGAGTCAGCAGGAGCCGAGGTCGTATTCAGTTCGACCGAGTGCTTCGTCTGAACGGCTGCCGGAGCCATGGATCTGGAGAATCAGAAGAGAGTTAAGGAATTCTACGACCAGTACGGAGCTGACCAGCTCGTAGTACTCGTAGGTGCTGCTGAGGGTGAGGCTGCTGGCCTCGCTGCTGAGACAGTAGCTCTCGGAGATCCTACATTTGCAGGGTGTCTGGCAGGGGTTTCGTTGAAACTCCCATGTTACCACATATGCGAGCCTGAAATTAAGGAAGAAATCGATGAGGCTGTATATGATGAACAGATCAGCATGATGGAAATGGTGCTGGATGTTGACGACATTTGCGAAGAGATGAACGCTATTCGTGAACAGGTCGCCGAAGCATAA
>CAMIWY010000233.1 GCA_946402595.1 uncultured Clostridia bacterium | reverse complement strand
TCTTGACTGCATCAGGGATTATATAAGGGAAGACGCACCATCCGAGTGCTGTCATCAGTCCGATCGCACCGGATTCTCTTGTATAGACTGCCATGAACCATGCGGTACCGAATGCATAGCATACCAGGAGTCCGATTATCATGGATGCGGCGAGGACCTTAAGGGATTTGCCGAACTTGTTCTCAGCGAACCACATTACGAGGGCTGAGAAAATGAAACCGATGATATATCCGCCCGTTGGTCCGAGCAGGTGACCGATGCCGCCGGTAAAGCCTGAGAAAACAGGGAGGCCGATGGCTCCGAGCAGTATGTAAACGAGCACTGTCAGTGTGCCGCGCTTTCCGCCGAGAAGGCCTGCTGTGAGAAATACTGCGAAGGTCTGCAGTGTGAATGGTACGGCTGCCGGTATGGATATCCACGAGCAGACCGCGATGACTGCGGTGAAAAGTGCGATAAGTGTAATGTCGCTTATGCTTAGGGATGATTTGTGAGCTTCCATGCTCTGAGTAGTATTGTTTTCCATTGAGTTTTCTTCTTTCTGTAAGTTTTGTATTATAGCCTGATGCTGATCTCTCCGCTGCTCAGAGTCTCTGTGGTCCCGTCAGCATATCTGACCTCCAGCCTGCATTCGTCATCCACGCCCAGTACATGGGCTTCGTGAGGTTCGGAGCCTGCCTTGATGACATCAACATCCATTCCGATGACAAAGCATCTTCTGCGGTATTCGGCAGCATAGCGCGGAACAGGATCGGTTTCTGATGATGCAGCAGGGGCATATCCTTCATCAAGATATGAGAAGAATCTGCTCAGAATTTCCGCTGCAAGACGGTTTCTGCCTCCGTTTTTCAGGACCTTGTTAACGCCGGCGCTGTCCGCTGAATCCTTACCTGACAGGAACAGATCATCAGCTTCTTTTCCAGCCAGTACATTATTCCTGTTGACCGGCCCGGCAAGGGCGCCGGCGCGGTCTTTTATCTCTTCAGGAAATCCTCCCTGGGGTTCATATACATTGATGCCTATACCTACGACGGCATAGTCGAGAGTCCCGTCTTCAGGATTGAATGAAGCCTCTGTCAGGATCCCGCACGCCTTGCGGCCGCTGACATATATGTCATTGACCCACTTTATGGATGCGGTTTTGCCTGCGACAGCCTCAATTGCTTCCGAGACTGCTACAGCGGCTATGGTTGTGAACTTTACAGCCTCGTCAGCTGAAAGGCCTGAAGGACGGAGCAGGATGCTCATGTACAGACCGGTTCCGTCAGGAGAGAAGAATGACCTGCCTCTGCGGCCGCGTCCTCTCGTCTGTCCGCCTGCAACTGCCGCATATGTTCTGCGGTCGCCGCCTGACGCTCTTTTGAGGCATACCGTGTTGGTTGAATCCACAGTATCGAATACATCCAGCTCAAGAGGAGGGCAGTCGTGCAGATATCCCCGTAGGACTGCTTCGGACAGGATGTCACTTCCATGTGAAAGGCAGTAGCCGCGGTTGGTAACTGAATCTATCATGTAACCGTCCTTCTTGAGGTTGTTGACGGCCTTCCATACAGCGGTCCTTGAAATACCCAGAACAGATGCGATCTCTTCGCCTGAGATGTATGCGCCTTTTTCCGATTCAAGAAGGGCAAGTACCTTGTCTCTCGATGAAGTCTTTTCTTTCATTTCCGTTTTCCGTTTATCTTAAGATGTTGACTGCAGTTATGATCCGGCCCGCCGATCTCTGCGCGCCCTGAGAATGATAACATACACCGGGAAGATTATCAACCTTAGGTTGTGCATAGGTTAACAATCGAAAAATCCTGTACTTACATCTGTACAACAGATGCCGGAGTGGTATTATAGAATAGAGGTGTTAACTATGGATAATAAATACAGGAAACCTGAACTGCTTGCCCCTGTCGGCGGCAAGCCGCATCTCATTGCTGCCGTGAACAACGGGGCGGATGCTGTGTACATGGGAGGGATGGCCTTCAATGCAAGGATCTTTGCTGACAACTTCAGCGATGAGGAGCTCCCTGATGCGATAAGATATGCTCACATGAGAGGGGTCAAAGTGTACATGACCCTCAACACTCTCGTCAGAGATGATGAGCTGGTAAGGGCTTTCGAGTACGCGAACTACATATACGGAGCAGGCGTTGACGGACTTATAGTCCAGGACATGGGGCTTGCAAGGATGATACACAGGTACATTCCTGACATGCCGCTGCATCTGTCGACTCAGGGTACTCTCTACAATAAGGAAGCCGTACAGCTTGCCCATGACATGGGATTCTGCAGGGTCGTTCCGGCAAGGGAAACAAGCCTTGAAGAGATAAGAGAGATAGCTGAGGAAGGCAGGAGAGTGTCTCCTGAGGATCCTGTTGATGTAGAGGTGTTCGTCCACGGTGCCCTGTGCATGTGCTATTCGGGACAGTGCCAGATGAGCCGCATGATGGGCAAGGGCAGCGGAAGGACAGGCAACAGAGGTACCTGTGCACAGCCGTGCAGACAGGCATACACTGATGAAGAGGGCAAAACATATTACGCGCTGAGCCCTAAGGACCTCTGCCACATACACAACATTCCGGACCTCGTGATGGCCGGTGCATCTTCGTTCAAGATCGAAGGCCGCATGAAATCTCCTGAATACGTTGCGACTGTGACGAGGATATACAGAAAGTACATAGACCGTTTTGACAGCCTCTGCCGCAGGGAAGGACCTGAAAGAGCAAGAGAACTGTACACTGTCGACGCTGATGACATGCTCGAGCTCAGGCAGATATTCAACAGGGGAGACTTTACAGACGGATATCTGTACGGCAACCCGGGCGATGACCTGCTGTCGGGCAGCAGTCCTAAGAATCAGGGGATATACCTCGGCAGGATAGTCGCCGTAGTTGACAGTGAAAGCAAGGCTCAGGACCGCGATGAGAAGGCGGCTGTAAGAGGTGCTCTGAGAAGAGGCAAAGTGCTTGCCTGCGTTGCCCTTGACAGGAACTCGCCGGTAGGTATCGAAACGGGCGACGGACTAGAATTCAGGCATGATGACGGCGACTACCTCGTGAGTCCGCCTATCGGATCAGTCACGACATACATAAAAGAAGTCGGGGAGGGGATAATACTCGTCGGAGATTTTGACCGCGGGATAGAGACAGGCGACCTTGCATTCAAGGTGACAGACAGGAAACTCATCGATGAGGCTCTGGATGCTCCTGACAAAAAGCTCCCGGTCACCATGCTGTTCACGGCAAGGGAGGGCCAGTTCCCGAGGCTTGTCATGACTGATGTACGGGCGGACGAAACAGTAGAGATAGTTGCTGACCATGTCGTTGAGCGTGCACAGAAGGTAGCTACTGATGCGGGGCGTATCGCGGATAACCTGTCCCGCCTCGGAGATACCCCTTATACACCGGGCATGACCGGGATCGATATTGAGATCGACGATGACATCATGATGCCGCTTTCGATTGTCAACAGGATGAGGCGTGATGCATCTGAAGAACTCA